>NZ_JBHZPY010000038.1:0-1000 GCF_042787235.1 Flavobacterium zhoui | reverse complement strand
TAACCCGTTGGGTGTAATTATTTAAAGCAAAATAAATTGATTAGATATTGGTCAAGATACTGAAATTCAGTATCTTGAAGTCGCTAAACAACCAATATCTATGTCAAATATAGTAAAAAATTATTTTAGAGTTTTAGAAGTTATAAGTTCTTTGAATTGTGAATTAGAATATAAATCGGATGTTGGTAGAAAACAAAAAATGTCTGATTTAGAAGTAGTTGCATTGAGTTTGACAGCTGAATTTATGTCTATTGATAGTGAGAATTCTTTATTTAAAGAGATTGATAAGCAACAAATTCCTAATCTAATTGAGCGAAGTCAATTCAATAAAAGAAGACGAAAATTGTTTTTATTTTCAGAAGAAGTAAGAACAAAATTAGCCTCACGGTTTTTAGAATTTGAAGATTATTATATAGTCGATAGTATGCCGTTGGAGATTTGTAAATTTGCTCGTCATAGGAGAATTAAAATCTGTAAAAATGAGTTCGAAACAGCTCCTTCAAAAGGGTTTTGTGCTTCTCAAAACAGCTGGTTTTACGGATATAAATTACATGGAGTTTGCTCCATTAATGGGATTTTTCATTCCTTAGATATTACAAAAGCAGAAGTTCATGATGTTCATTTTTTAAAAAACATAAAACAACAAATGTCTGATTGCGTGTTGCTTGGAGATAGAGGTTATTTATCTCAAAGCATTCAATTAGATTTATTTCAAACAGTAAACATCAAATTAGAAACGCCAAAAAGGAAAAATCAAAAAGATTATAAACCACAGCCTTATATTTTTCGAAAGTCAAGGAAAAGAATCGAAACATTATTTTCGCAATTATGTGACCAGTTCAGAATTAGAAATAATTATGCTAAAACTTTTGAAGGTTTTAAAACAAGAATTTTAGCAAAAATAACAGCATTAACATTGGTTCAATATATCAATAAATTTATCTTTGATAGACCAATAAATAATATCAAAAATCAAATCATTTAATTACACCCAACGGGT
>NZ_JBHZPY010000037.1:0-1059 GCF_042787235.1 Flavobacterium zhoui | reverse complement strand
AATTATTACGACATAATTTTTCTAATGAGGAACACCAGTCTCGAGGGTAAAGATATAGCATTAATCACGGTTTTACAAGAGCATTTTAAGGGAGATGTCAATTTAGCAAGGGTCAAGCTTATCAGTTTATTTATCACTGCTCTATGCAAAGTAAAGACAATTAATTATGATAGATTAGCCTGTGGATTTGACGCAAAAGTCAATAAAAGCAGTTCTTACAGAAGGATACAGCGCTTTATGGCGGACTTCGATTTGCCAATGAAACTCGTTTCGACATTGCTATTTAGTCTGTTGCCGGAAAAAACTGATTTATCATTGGTGTTGGATAGAACCAATTGGAAATTTGGGTCAAAAAACATCAACATATTAATGCTGGGAGTTAGTTATAAAAACGTAGCTTTTCCATTGATGTTTCTGATGTTAGACAAGCGTGGAAATTCACATACCAAGGAACGGATTGAATTGATAAGAAAATATATTGATTGGTTTGGAAGGGATACAATCAATTGTCTTTTGGCAGATAGAGAGTTTGTTGGTGAAAAATGGTTGGAGTTTTTGAATGACTATCGTATTGGGTATCATATCAGGATAAGAAATAATTTTATGGTTTATTCCCATCAAAAACAAAAAGAAATCCCTGCCTTTTGGTTGTTTAAAAACCTAAAAATGAACGAGTTTTATCATTATCCAAAAATAGTTAGATTACACGGACAAGACTGTTACCTCTCAGGAAGTAAAACAATAAACAGAGAAGGAAAAATGGAGTTTTTAATTATTGTATCGTTCAATAAACCTGAACAAGCAATGGTTTCATATAAAAAACGTTGGCAAGTTGAAACGCTTTTCAGAGCATTAAAAAGCAGTGGCTTTAACATAGAAGACACACATGTTACAGATTTAGAAAGACTAGAGAGGCTGTTTTTATTGACGTTGATTGCTTTTGTCTGGTGTTATAAAATTGGAGATTTTATTGATGAGAAAATTAAAAAGATAAAAATCAAAAAACACGGCAGAAGGTCTGTTAGTGTATTCAAATACGGACTGGATTATTTATCTAGA
>NZ_JBHZPY010000036.1:0-1063 GCF_042787235.1 Flavobacterium zhoui | reverse complement strand
TATTACTCTTGCTGTTAGTTCAAATAATACAATTTAAGTTAAAGATAAAGATTTAGTATTGTTGATATCGAAATACTGCTTTTAGATTTACATCTAAAATCAAGAATCGTAAATCTGCAATCCTAAATCAAATTGTCTCGTAGCTCAGCTGGTTAGAGTATTACACTGATAATGTAGGGGTCGACAGTTCGAGTCTGTCCGAGACAACTATTTAACTTAAAGAAGGAAATTTTAGAAGAAGAGTGAAATCACGTTAAAGTGAGCACGTTACAAACTGCAAACTGCGACTGATAACTGCGAACTAAAAAAGACGGGGGATTAGCTCAGCTGGCTAGAGCGCCTGCCTTGCACGCAGGAGGTCAACGGTTCGACTCCGTTATTCTCCACAAAAAGAGTGATCAGCTTACAGTGATCAGTACTCAGTTTCGACTGAATACTAAAAACTGAACACTGAGCACTACTTTAAAGTTCATTGACATATTGAGATAAGAAAATAATAAAAAGTAGAAAGCATTTTCTATTAGATATTTATATTTAGTAGAAGAAACGGTCTCGTTTTAAATAACGAGATTGGTACAATAAGCAAAATAAGGGCGTATGGGGGATGCCTTGGCTCTCAGAGGCGATGAAGGGCGTGATAAGCTGCGAAAAGCTACGGGGATTGGCACACACGAATTGATCCGTAGATACCCGAATGGGGCAACCCACTATGTTGAAGACATAGTACACCGATAGGTGGGCAAACCCGCTGAACTGAAACATCTAAGTAGGCGGAGGAGAAGAAAACAAAAGTGATTCCGTAAGTAGTGGCGAGCGAACGCGGATTAGCCCAAACCAATGATGTTACGGCATTATTGGGGTTGTAGGACCACGTTATTTGTTGCGGATAGAATTAGAATCTACTGGAAAGTAGAGCCAAAGAAGGTGATAGCCCTGTATAAGTAATAGAAGATAACGATAGTGGTATCCTGAGTAGGGCGGGACACGAGAAATCCTGTCTGAATTTGGCGGGACCATCCGCTAAGGCTAAATACTCCTGAGAGACCGATAGTGAACCAGTACC
>NZ_JBHZPY010000035.1:0-1073 GCF_042787235.1 Flavobacterium zhoui | reverse complement strand
TGCTTGAATTTTTTGTATTAAAAATCGCTCAAATTATTTGCTCAACTCGTTGATTTTTTGTACATTTAAATATGAAATTCATCAACGGAACCAACAGAAACCAACTCCCGCTTTTTGCTTCATCGATAGATGATTCCATAGGGAAAGACAACGAAATCAGGCTTATTGACCTTTTTGTAGATAGTTTAAAACTTACTGATTTTGGATTTGCTTACGATTTTGTCGAAAACGGAAGACCTGCTTATCATCCCTCGGATTTGCTTAAACTCTTTATTTACGGGTATCTCAATCGCATGCGTTCCTCCAGAACTCTGGAGAAAGAATGCAATCGCAACATTGAACTTATGTGGCTTTTGAAGGGACTCGTTCCTGATCATAATACCATTGCTAATTTTCGCAAAAACAATCCCAAAGCTATTGCTCGCGTTTTCCGTGCAACGGTAAAACTAGCCTCCCATTTTGAACTCATTGGCGGAAGCCTTGTCGCTGGAGACAGTACCAAACTCAGAGCACAAAACTCCAAAAAAAACAATTTTAATTCTAATAAAATAGAACGTCACATTGCCTATATCGATGCTAGACTGCAAGAATATAACGCGGCTTTAGCTAAAGAAGATGGTGATGTTCTGGAAAAACAAATTATCGAAAAAAAGATTAAGAAACATACCATTCAAAAACAAAAATACATTGGGTATCAAAACACGATTGATACTACCGGCGTTACTCAAATCTCTACCTCAGATCCTGATAGTCGTCAAATCATGACGCGAAACAACATTTCGGAAGTAGCTTATACGGTACAAACCACTGTGGATGCGCTGCATAACATTCCCATCGATTTCAAGGTGACTAATGAAAATGATTCCAAAGCCATGGGCGGCATGTTGCGCCGAAGCAAAACCATTTTGGGGCACAATAATTTCACCGCCATTTATGACAAAGGCTATCATACTGGTAGCGAATTCGATTATGCTAACCGACTTGGCATCGATGTTTTAGTGGCTATTCCTGGCGTATCTGCACACGCACCTGATTTGGCTTTTGATGTAGAACATTTTAAATACAATATAACC
>NZ_JBHZPY010000034.1:0-1622 GCF_042787235.1 Flavobacterium zhoui | reverse complement strand
TGATGAATTTCATATTTAAATGTACAAAAAATCAACGAGTTGAGCAAATAATTTGAGCGATTTTTAATACAAAAAATTCAAGCAATCAAAAAGAAGGTTATTAGACAGTTTGACGTTCCCACGCTACACGTAGGTTGGGGTTAAATTAAATTATTTTTCTATTTTGCCGATTTTCAGCTGGTAAGCGTATTCTTTAAATTAAACACTATTGTCCAACTTGCTTGTAGCGTGTGTTGGTGGTTTGGCTTTATTTTCAACCGATAATTTAATTTTATTTTTAGTACTTTTGATTTTTAACTTTCTACATTATGAAAAATTTTATTTTAGGAGTATTTATTACGATTATGATTTTAGTTTGTGTTTCTATGTACATCAAAAATACTTCCCTTACTGCAAGTTTAAGTACATATAGAAATAATAAAGAAATTATTAATAAAGATTTTCAAAAAGCAAAAGAAGATTATTTTATTCAGCAACAAAGTGATAATATTAGTTTAATACTTTTCACAGTTACAATCCTTTTTACAATTTTTGGAACAGCAACATTCATCGGTGTCAAATCCGAATTTAAAGCCTATATCAAAAAAATAAATGCAAAATATGCAGAACAAGTATCCGAAAATCATAAGGTAATAGTTCATATTAAAAATTTAGAAGGTGATTTAAGTTTTGAAACTGCTAAAAATATAAGTAGCAATTTTGATTTATTTAAGCTTGCTTATACAAATGAGGAATTAATAGAAATTTTTGAGATAACCTTGGTAAGTTGTGAGTACTACTCGAAAAGCCTTATACACAAATCTAATAAATCCTTAACTTTTGAAAAGTCTGTAAAATCCATACTTCAAAGTAGTATTGAAAGATTAAAAGAATTAGCCGAGGATAATGGGGTTATAAACTTGAAAACTATAAACTTTAACCGTTTTATATCTATTAAAGATAATTTAGAAAAAGTTATGACAAAAGAAGATTTATTAAATTTTACTTTTAAAAAAAGTAAACTTTCTTTTCCAACTTTAGGTTAGTTTTTCTTCTACGTTTCATCATAAGCTTACCACCAACGTTTCGCTGCCACGTCTTGTTGCGGAAAAGCGAACCGAATGTTCTCCACTAAGATAGATTTTTTTCGTGAAGAAAATGTTCCGGCTAAGAAAATCGAGCAATAAGTCGTGACAGCTGTTAGCGGTAGTTGTTTTCAAAATTAATAATAGTAGTTATAAATTCTTTTTGCTATTTCGTAAAAAGAAAGTACAAATACTGTCGATGCTGTTATAATAATGCCCCATAGGCGAATTTTGGAAATAGTGCTAAAATCAATTTGTCCGACAATGATTTTAGCATTTCTTTCGTCAACTTTTTTTTTCCACTTTAAAACTAGCCAAATTACCAACAAACAAAATAATTCAATAAAAATTAGATTTAATGTACTTTCTTTTTTGAGTGACATATTTTTATCAATGTTGCGTTAGGTGCTTGAAATCTCCAGTCTACGGTACAATTACCGCTAACGTCAGTTCGTCTAAAAACCTCTACACGAACTCTATTTGTTTAATCAGTGAGTAAATATATGAGATTTAAACTACAATTAAAATTCTTTTTAAGAAAAGTGACTTTCTCTTTCT
>NZ_JBHZPY010000033.1:0-1887 GCF_042787235.1 Flavobacterium zhoui | reverse complement strand
ACGAAAAAAACCAAGCAGAAAACACTCCAAAAAAAAGAGGACCCTAAATCCTCTTCACATTCTCTCTCAAAACTTTACGATAACTCCATAGTGTTAACGGACGTACAATCGGTTCCGATCAACCCGGGTTTCATTGTTCGTGCTGCGCACGCAACGAATCCCTAGCTGTTGTGCGAAGATTATTCTAATTTACATATTTTTTTAATTTTACTGGATATTTCTTTTGAATAATATTGCAATGCTTCAATATGTGCTTTATCTACTTGATAAAACTCTTTTGGCTCATTTGCATTTTTAAATATCTTTTCACCCATATAATAAGGAACTTTTTTATCCTCTTTGCTATGAATTATTAATAAGGGTTTCTTAAATTTCTTTATTTCATTTTTTGTACATATTCCTTGTTTTACAATATTTCCAATTACTGGAACTGTATAAACTGCTTCGTCTCTGTGAGAAGAGAAACCAGCTTCTAAAATCATTCCTTCAATTTTACTTTGTTGCTTGACACCTACAATTGTAGCTAAATGAACGCCATAAGATTGCCCATATAACAATATTTTTGGTTGTTTAACATCTTTACGGTTTAAAGTGTAGTCGAATGCGGAATACGCATCTTCCACAACAGAAACTCTTGTTGATTTCCCTTCAGAGTACCCAAAACCGCTATAATCAAATGTGAAAATTTGAAAACCAAATTTGGTAAGTGGGGATATTGCCCTATGATGATATAATAAATTACCTCCGCTTCCGTGAAAATGTAATATTGTGCCAATTATTTTTACATTTTTAGGCTTAAGCATCCAGCCATTTAATTTATTTCCATTAGAACTTTTAAATATTACACTTTCAATTGAATAACCAAAATCAACAGTGTCTTTGTTTCTTTTTAGAAAAGTTGGCTGTAAAGTTATTGTGTCCATCTTCACAAATGTTGTGTCAGTTCCAACAGTTACAGAAAAATTACTTTTAGGAAGTTTATAAGGACGAAAGAATGTGAAGTTAAAGGCACACGAACTTAATGTGAATAAAATTGCTATTGTAAAAACAATTTTTATTTTTTTCTGAATCTGCATATTTATGATTTTAAAAAATCAAAATTAAACTTTATGAATTTTATTAAATGACACATTTATGACAAACTCATTTTGCATTTAGTTTTTTTCTAATCCGAGTTAAAGATTGTCTCTCAATTCCCAGAAATGAGCATAAATGAGTTATTGATATTCGATTAATTAAACTTGGATTTTGTTTTATGAAATTTAAATATCGACTTTCTGCGTTTTGAAAAAGAAAACTTTCTATGCGATTTTGTTTATTTACTAAAATTGCTTCAGCTATTTTTCTTCCATAGTTTTCAAAATTTTTAAAGTTCAAATAAGCATCTTGTATTGTCAAAAATGAAATGTTTACTAAAATACAAGGTTCTATGCATTGTATGTAAAATTTAGTTGGCTTTTGAGTTATAAAAGCACTGTAATCGGCAATATATTCATCTTCTTTAATGAATTGTATAGTAATCTGATTTCCTTTTTCGTCAATGTAAAAACTTCTTAAAAGACCTTGATATAAAAAACTCATCTCATTTTGGACTTGGTCTTTTTTTAGGTAAAATGTTTTGTTTTTCAATTCAGAAATAGTAGTTCTTTCTGCAATAAAATTTAACTCTTCTTTTGTTAAACTTGGGCATACTATTTTATATGAATCAAGATACTTTTGGATTGCATTTGTCAATTTCTATTTTTTAGTCAGTTCGGTTTAATTTTCGCACAACGTCAGTTCGTCTAAAAACCTCTACACGAACTCTATTTGTTTAATCAGTGAGTAAATATATGAGATTTAAACTACAATTAAAATTCTTTTTAAGAAAAGTGACTTTCTCTTTCT
>NZ_JBHZPY010000032.1:0-2125 GCF_042787235.1 Flavobacterium zhoui | reverse complement strand
GAATTTATTTTCAAAAAAAAGATTTACAAAAGCTTGTGAGATTGGAAAACGGATGTTACATTTGCACCCCGCAAAACAAGCAAAGTTCCTTGACAAACTGATAAGAAAACGAGAAGAAAAAGAAAATAAAAATTTTCTAAAAAAACTTCAAAAATTTCTTGCCAGTTAAGAAAAGAAGTTGCACTTTTGCACCCGCTTTGAGAGACACTTTAAGTAGTGCGAATCAAAGTGAGAAACTGAAATAAATTCAGTTTAAAAACAAGAAGAACACGTTCCTAGACATATTGAATTGACAGCCGTCTCGTCCGAAAGACGAGACAAATAATAAAGAGTAATAGAATCGAAAGATTTGAAAAAACCACTAGAACTTCAGTCACATAAACAAAGAGACCAGATTTATCTGGCCTCAACAATATACGATGAAGAGTTTGATCCTGGCTCAGGATGAACGCTAGCGGCAGGCTTAACACATGCAAGTCGAGGGGTATAGGTTTTCGGACCTAGAGACCGGCGCACGGGTGCGTAACGCGTATGCAATCTACCTTTCACAGAGGGATAGCCCAGAGAAATTTGGATTAATACCTCATAGTATATAGACCTGGCATCAGGATTATATTAAAGTCACAACGGTGAAAGATGAGCATGCGTCCCATTAGCTAGTTGGTATGGTAACGGCATACCAAGGCTACGATGGGTAGGGGTCCTGAGAGGGAGATCCCCCACACTGGTACTGAGACACGGACCAGACTCCTACGGGAGGCAGCAGTGAGGAATATTGGACAATGGGCGCAAGCCTGATCCAGCCATGCCGCGTGCAGGATGACGGTCCTATGGATTGTAAACTGCTTTTGTACAGGAAGAAACCCTTTCACGTGTGGAAGATTGACGGTACTGTAAGAATAAGGATCGGCTAACTCCGTGCCAGCAGCCGCGGTAATACGGAGGATCCAAGCGTTATCCGGAATCATTGGGTTTAAAGGGTCCGTAGGCGGTCAGATAAGTCAGTGGTGAAAGCCCATCGCTCAACGGTGGAACGGCCATTGATACTGTCTGACTTGAATTATTAGGAAGTAACTAGAATATGTAGTGTAGCGGTGAAATGCTTAGAGATTACATGGAATACCAATTGCGAAGGCAGGTTACTACTAATTGATTGACGCTGATGGACGAAAGCGTGGGTAGCGAACAGGATTAGATACCCTGGTAGTCCACGCCGTAAACGATGGATACTAGCTGTTGGGCGCAAGTTCAGTGGCTAAGCGAAAGTGATAAGTATCCCACCTGGGGAGTACGTTCGCAAGAATGAAACTCAAAGGAATTGACGGGGGCCCGCACAAGCGGTGGAGCATGTGGTTTAATTCGATGATACGCGAGGAACCTTACCAAGGCTTAAATGTAGATTGACCGGTTTGGAAACAGACTTTTCGCAAGACAATTTACAAGGTGCTGCATGGTTGTCGTCAGCTCGTGCCGTGAGGTGTCAGGTTAAGTCCTATAACGAGCGCAACCCCTGTCGTTAGTTGCCAGCGAGTCATGTCGGGAACTCTAACGAGACTGCCAGTGCAAACTGAGAGGAAGGTGGGGATGACGTCAAATCATCACGGCCCTTACGCCTTGGGCTACACACGTGCTACAATGGCCGGTACAGAGAGCAGCCACTGGGTGACCAGGAGCGAATCTACAAAACCGGTCACAGTTCGGATCGGAGTCTGCAACTCGACTCCGTGAAGCTGGAATCGCTAGTAATCGGATATCAGCCATGATCCGGTGAATACGTTCCCGGGCCTTGTACACACCGCCCGTCAAGCCATGGAAGCTGGGGGTGCCTGAAGTCGGTGACCGCAAGGAGCTGCCTAGGGTAAAACTGGTAACTAGGGCTAAGTCGTAACAAGGTAGCCGTACCGGAAGGTGCGGCTGGAACACCTCCTTTCTAGAGCCTTAGTGTTAGTAGCAATACACGCTAGGGAAAGAAGACGAAAAGTTAAAGTGGAAACAAATAAAGACATTATATTACTCTTGCTGTTAGTTCAAATAATACAATTTAAGTTAAAGATAAAGATTTAGTATTGTTGATATCGAAATACTGCTTTTAGATTTACATCTAAAATCAAGAATCGTAAATCTG
>NZ_JBHZPY010000031.1:0-2308 GCF_042787235.1 Flavobacterium zhoui | reverse complement strand
AGCTGTCGCTCCAGCAGTCAAAGTTTGAATTGGAGTCGACGCACATACCGTTTGATCTCCAGTGCTTGTTGGAACAAGTGGTTTTGGATTAATAGTTAAGGTTACTGAAGTTCGAGAACTGCTTACACATGGTGTTGTGTTTTTCACCGATTCAGCATAATAGGTAATTGTTCCTAATGCACTTAAAGAAGGATCCGCCACTACATTACCTCCAGTTATTGCATCATACCAAACTACTGTTTCTCCTGCTTGAGCCGAAGCCATAGCAGTTAAAGTTTGAATTGGTGAGGAAGCACATACCGTTTGATTAACTGCTGTAGGTTTTAAAGGAGCAACATGAAACTCAATTTTTACATCAGCTGTAGATATTGCACAAACTCCATTTGAAATACTCCATGTAAAAACATAAATACCTTCTACATCTACAGACGCAGTAGATACCCCGCTATTTACATTACTAAAATTCACTAACCCTGGCCCCGATTTTAATGACCATTTACCAGAACCTATCGTAGGACTATTACCATTAAGCGAAGTACTAGTTAGTGAACAATTATATTGATCAGCACCCACAGTTGCTGTCGTCGGTTTTTCATCTAAATTGATTAAAATACTAGCTTCTTTATAGCAAGGAATCAAAGCATCTGCTGAAACAACAACTGGATTTGGATCCTTAATATTATAATCAATTGCACCACTTCCATAGTCAACAGAACTATTTAATTCTGGACTCAAGAACGAGTTTGTAACATTATAGTTAAGCAAATCATCATCCTGCATAGTCAAGGTAAAAAACTTAATGTCCCCAACTGTATAACCTATTAATGATTTCAATACTTCTACTTCAAAGCCTAGATTATAATCTCCAATTCCTGAATTACCATTATTAACCCCCATTACAGAACTAGGGAACCCTGTTGAGGCATTTCCTAATCTAATCTTAGTAGAATTCCCACTTTTTAATTCAATAATATCTGCGAAATAATTTGTTCCACCATTATCTGTTGAAATTGTAAGACAATAATCCGCTTGAAAATACGAGTCAAAAGTACTTGGATTATTATTAAAATAATTGAATCCTTTTACAGATGGAATAATATTTGCTTCATCTCCATAATTTGACAAATTAAAACCTCCGGACTTTGTATCCAGAAACAACAACATGCTTCTATTGTTATCTAATTTTCCTGCAATACCAAAAACTAACTTATCTTCGGTTGGACTAATTTTAATAGAATTAATATAACCGTCTGATGCATTCAAAGATAAAGGAGCTGACAAAACATTATCTTCCAAAGCACCTTTCCCATAGGCCGTTTCGGTGACCAATCCATCTAAATTAACACCATATCTAGTCCTAACGCTAACTATTTGCCCTTTTTTCAGTGCATTAGTTGTAAATATCCTATTTGCTGACATTCCTTGCTTAACAACGCCATCAACTGAAAATTCAAAAAAATCACCGCCACCAGATGCAGTAAATTCTATTGGCGTTCCTTCACATATGACTGTATCATTTGGAAAAGCTTTCAAAGTAACTGCTGGAGGATAGGAATAAACCGAAGCAACTACGGGCACTCTATTACTAAAATCAGCACCTGCACGTGTTCTAACATAATAAGTTGTAGTTTGACTGACGCTAGGACTATAAATAGCTCCTGTATGCAAAATAGTATTAGAAGTTTGACTTGAAAACCATTCAATAATATCGCCACTACCACCAGATGCGGCCATAAACACTTTTACTGTCAAGTCAGTGTCTTCTTTACAAGCACTTCCTGCAGTTGTCAATGGGGTTGGTATTATAGCTGTTGATTTTGCAAATTTTAATGTTTTGTTCCTTTTTTTAATAGTATCCATTAAACTAACCGCCAACTTCAAATTTATTTTAGAATTATTTGAAGTTTGTTCGAAATTATTGGCATTAACTTTATTTGCTAAAAACGAAAAAAACAATAAAAATAAAAGTAATTTATTTTTCATAGAATAAATTTTGGTGTTAATATAATTGACGAAATATATTTAATTAATTAAAATATTAAAAGTATCGTTTTATTTCGGTTAAGCAAATAAAATTTTAATATATAATTAACAATATTACAAACAAATTACAATCAACCACTTAAACAAAAAAAACAAACTTCTTGGTAAACCAAAAAAATCCTCATCAAATGAATGATGAGGATTCTTTAAAGAAAGGCGACGACATACTCTCCCACATAACTGCAGTACCATCTGCGCAGGCGGGCTTAACTACTCTGTTCGGGATGGGAAGAGGTGAGCCCCGCCGCAATAACCACCTTAAGAG
>NZ_JBHZPY010000029.1:0-2361 GCF_042787235.1 Flavobacterium zhoui | reverse complement strand
AAAAACACGGCAGAAGGTCTGTTAGTGTATTCAAATACGGACTGGATTATTTATCTAGAGTTCTATTAAGTGGATTTAATTTACTAGAAATCAGAATATTTCAGTTTTTGTCATGTAATTAAAATGTTTATATAAAAAAACTCTATCCCTTTTTTAATTGGGATAGAGTTTGCAAACTAATTTTAAAAATGTTTTTATTGTTTTATTACGTTAATAACCTTTTGGTTAACGCCCTGTCTGACTATTATGAGATATTCACCAGAAGGAAGTTCTTCACCAAATTGAATATTTTTTTCATTTGTATTTTCAATTCTTTTTACAATTCTAGCAAGCATGTCATAAATCAGTACTTCTACTTTCTCTTCACTAGCACCTTTAAAAGCTAATTTAAACTGGTGATTAGAAGGATTAGGATAGGCAATTACATTGAAAGGATCAATTTCAATGATTTTTTCCTTACCTATTACAACAGGTCTCAAAAGTTGTCTAGGTTTACAGTCTGCTGTACAAGTTCCCACAAAATCACCATGATTTAAATGCGCTTGTACAGCTGATTCATCCACACATATTTCTTGACATGGATTACTGTTGCTTCCTGTTTTATGACAAATTTTAACTTTCGGATTCCCACTTTTTCCTGCAAAACAACGAACATCCTCTGCCCAGATTTTAACAGTCGAATAAACAACACAACCAAATTTATCTGTGACTTTTGCAGTTATAATCGCATCTGCCATTAGTTTAATTATGATTGAATATGATGATACTAAATTAGCAGTTGATACAGGTGTGGTAGATGGGCAGACATTCCCGGTAGAAGTACCCGAACCACCTGTCCAAGTTTCACTGCCTCCATTCATATTACAAATTAATGGACGACTCAATGTATACTCAATTGTATATGGACCAGTACCTCCGGCAGGTGTTGTAGTTACTGTTGCCAATTGATCTATAGATAATCCAAAATATAATTGCTCGTTGTTCGTGCCAGTAGTTGCAACTAAAGGACTAGTAACGGTTACGTTGAAACTACAAGACGTTGCGTTGCCTGATGAATCTTTCACGGTCCAAACTACGGTTGTTGATCCCTTAGGGAATATAGCCCCAGCTAGCGTTGAAGTATTATTATAATTATTACTTATTGTTGAACTTGCACAATTATCTCCAAAAAAGATTGGATTAAATTCAGAACCTAAAACAGTATAACTACAATTAGCAGTATTAGTACTTTTTAACTTATCACCAACACATGAAATCGTTGGTTTTTGATTGTCGGTTACCGTTACTATTTGTGTGGCGGTAGAGGTATTTCCGCTTCCGTCCGTTACTTTCCAAATTACCGTTGTATTTCCTAAGGCAAATGGCTGAACCGCATTGTTTGTTACACTTGCTATGCTACAGTTGTCTGTTGTAACAGGAATTCCTAATACAACACCCGAAGCGCTACAAATACCAGTATTGGCAAATACGTTTACAGCAGTTGGCGCTACGATAGTAGGTTTTTGATTGTCGGTTACCGTTACTATTTGTGAAGCAGTAGCAGTATTACCACTGCCGTCCGTTACCCACCAAAGTACCGTTGTAGTGCCAAGGACAAATGGCGGAACCGCATTGTTTGTTGCAGGATTAACCGAACAGTTGTCTGCCGTAACCGGAGTGCCTAAAGCAACTCCCGAAGCAGTACACTTCCCAGCATCTGCCACAACACTTACTGCTGAAGGTGCAGTAATCGTTGGGTTCTGATTATCAGTCACCGTTACAGTCTGAGTTTTTGCAATCGCAGTATAACCATTGGCATCCGTCACGTTCCAGGTGATGGTTGTGATTCCAAGAGAAAATAAAGCAGTCAATGCAAGAGCATCGCTTCTTACTCCAGTTGGCGTTCCTACACTACAGTTGTCTGTGGCTGTTGCTACTTCTATTGTAACTGTTGCTCCACATTTGGCCGCATCAGCTGTTTGTGTAATGTTAGCGGCAGCGGTAATAACTGGTTTCTCATTATCGATTACCGTTACAGTCTGAGTTTTTGCAATCGCAGCATTGCCATTGGCATCCGTCACGTTCCAGGTGATAGTTGTTGTTCCAACAGGATATAAAGCAGTCAATGCAAGACCATCATTTCTTACTCCAGTTGGCGTTCCAACATTACAATTATCAGTCGCACTTGCTACAACTACTGTTACTGTTGCGCCACATTTGACGGCATCGGCTGTTTTTATAACATTTGCTGCTGCGGTAATAACGGGGTTCTCTGTATCGCTAACCGTTACCGTGAAGCTATCGCTGTGGGTATTCTTTGAAGCATCCGTTGCGGTATAGGTTATCGTGGTTGAGCCTAATGGGAAGGTTGAACCTGATGCT
>NZ_JBHZPY010000028.1:0-2564 GCF_042787235.1 Flavobacterium zhoui | reverse complement strand
AGAAGATAACGATAGTGGTATCCTGAGTAGGGCGGGACACGAGAAATCCTGTCTGAATTTGGCGGGACCATCCGCTAAGGCTAAATACTCCTGAGAGACCGATAGTGAACCAGTACCGTGAGGGAAAGGTGAAAAGAACCGTGAATAACGGAGTGAAATAGATCCTGAAACCATACGCTTACAAGCGGTCGGAGCCCTTTCGTGGGGTGACGGCGTGCCTTTTGCATAATGAGCCTACGAGTTAACGTTGCTGGCAAGGATAAGTGGTTAAGCCACGGATCCGTAGCGAAAGCGAGTCTGAATAGGGCGCTTTAGTCAGTAGTGTTAGACGCGAAACCGTGTGATCTACCCATGGGCAGGATGAAGCTGTGGTAACACACAGTGGAGGTCCGAACCGGTTGACGTTGAAAAGTCTTCGGATGACCTGTGGGTAGGGGTGAAAGGCCAATCAAACTCGGAAATAGCTCGTACTCCCCGAAATGCATTTAGGTGCAGCGTTATGCGTAAAGTTATATAGAGGTAGAGCTACTGATTGGATGCGGGGGCTTCACCGCCTACCAATTCCTGACAAACTCCGAATGCTATATAATGTTTCATAACAGTGAGGGCTTGGGTGCTAAGGTCCAAGTCCGAGAGGGAAAGAACCCAGACCATCAGCTAAGGTCCCCAAATATATACTAAGTTGAAAGAACGAGGTTTGTCTGCCCAGACAGCTAGGATGTTGGCTTGGAAGCAGCCATTCATTTAAAGAGTGCGTAACAGCTCACTAGTCGAGCGGACGAGCATGGATAATAATCGGGCATAAGTATATTACCGAAGCTATGGATTGCGTATTTATTTACGCAGTGGTAGGGGAGCATTCTCACAGGGTAGAAGGTGTGTCGTAAGGCATGCTGGACCGGTGAGAAAAGAAAATGTAGGCATAAGTAACGATAATGCGGGCGAGAAACCCGCACACCGAAAGACTAAGGTTTCCACAGCTATGCTAATCAGCTGTGGGTTAGTCGGGACCTAAGGCGAACCCGAAAGGGACAGTCGATGGACAACGGGTTAATATTCCCGTACTAGTTATTACTGTGATGGGGTGACGGAGTGATGAAAGCGCCGCGAACTGACGGAATAGTTCGTTGAAGTACCTACCTATAAGCTGCGCAGGCAAATCCACGCGGCTTGGGGAAATACGATAGTACTCGGAGTCTTCGGACAAAGAGATAGTGCGCCTAAGGGCTTCCAAGAAAAACCTCTAAACTTCAGGTAATAAGTACCCGTACCGCAAACCGACACAGGTAGTCGAGGAGAGAATCCTAAGGTGCTCGAGAGATTCATGGCTAAGGAATTAGGCAAAATAGACCCGTAACTTCGGGAGAAGGGTCGCCTCGTGGTAACACGAGGCCGCAGTGAAGAGGTCCAGGCGACTGTTTATCAAAAACACAGGGCTCTGCAAAATCGTAAGATGAAGTATAGGGCCTGACACCTGCCCGGTGCTGGAAGGTTAAGTGGAGATGTTATCTTCGGAGAAGCATTGAAATGAAGCCCCAGTAAACGGCGGCCGTAACTATAACGGTCCTAAGGTAGCGAAATTCCTTGTCGGGTAAGTTCCGACCTGCACGAATGGTGTAACGATCTGGACACTGTCTCAGCCATGAGCTCGGTGAAATTGTAGTAGCGGTGAAGATGCCGCTTACCCGCAGTGGGACGAAAAGACCCTGTGCACCTTTACTATAGCTTAGTATTGACCTTGGACAAATGATGTGTAGGATAGGTTGGAGACTGTGAAGTGGCGTCGCTAGGCGTTGTGGAGTCATTGTTGAAATACAACCCTTTGTTTGTCTGAGGCCTAACCCCGTTATGCGGGGGACATTGCTTGGTGGGTAGTTTGACTGGGGTGGTCGCCTCCAAAAGAGTAACGGAGGCTTCTAAAGGTTCCCTCAGTACGCTTGGTAACCGTGCGTAGAGTGCAATGGCATAAGGGAGCTTGACTGAGAGACATACAGGTCGATCAGGTACGAAAGTAGAGCATAGTGATCCGGTGGTTCCGCATGGAAGGGCCATCGCTCAAAGGATAAAAGGTACGCCGGGGATAACAGGCTGATCTCCCCCAAGAGCTCATATCGACGGGGGGGTTTGGCACCTCGATGTCGGCTCGTCACATCCTGGGGCTGGAGAAGGTCCCAAGGGTTGGGCTGTTCGCCCATTAAAGTGGCACGCGAGCTGGGTTCAGAACGTCGTGAGACAGTTCGGTCTCTATCTACTGTGGGCGCAAGAAATTTGAGTGGATCTGATTCTAGTACGAGAGGACCGAATTGGACAAACCTCTAGTGTATCTGTTGTCACGCCAGTGGCATCGCAGAGTAGCTACGTTTGGAAGGGATAAGCGCTGAAAGCATATAAGCGCGAAACCCACCACAAGATGAGATTTCTTTTAAGGGTCGTAGGAGATGACTACGTTGATAGGCTATAGGTGTAAAGGCAGTAATGTCATAGCCGAGTAGTACTAATAACCCGTAAGCTTATGTACGCTTTTCCTCTCCCGTCTTTTGGGACGAGAGAGGAAGAAACTTTCT
>NZ_JBHZPY010000027.1:0-2711 GCF_042787235.1 Flavobacterium zhoui | reverse complement strand
ACATACGACGGATGTACTGCAGACCAAGAATTAGTGCTGACCGTAAATCCAAAACCAAGTAAAGTGTCTACTCCTATTACAATCTGTTCTGGTGAAAACTATACTTGGTCAATTAATAATGCTACCTACACTACTGCCGGAACGTATAGCAAGACATACGACGGATGTACTGCAGACCAAGAATTAGTGCTGACCGTAAATCCAAAACCAAGTAAAGTGTCTACTCCTATTACAATCTGTTCTGGTGAAAACTATACTTGGTCAATTAATAATGCTACCTACACTGCTGCCGGAACGTATACCAAAACATACGACGGATGTACTGCAGACCAAGAATTAGTGCTGACCGTAAATCCAAAACCAGCGAAAGTATCCACTCCAATAACAATCTGTTCTAGTGAAAACTATACTTGGTCAGTTAATAATGCTACCTACACTGCTGCCGGAACGTATACCAAAACAAACGACGGATGTACTGCAGACGAGGAATTAGTGTTGACCGTAACTCCGAAACCAGCGAAAGTATCCACTCCAATAACCATCTGTTCTGGTGAAAACTATACTTGGTCACTTAATAATGCTACCTACACTGCTGCCGGAACTTATACCAAAACAAACGACGGATGTACTGCAGACCAGGAATTAGTGTTGACCGTAAAGCCGAAACCAACCAAAGTGTCTACTCCTGTAACAATCTATTCTGGTGCAAGCTATATTTGGTCTGTGAATAATACTACGTACACTACTGCTGGAACTTATAACAAAGTAAACAACGGTTGCACCGCAGATCAAGAACTGGTATTGAAAGTAACCGCTCCTCTTACAATAGAAAGTTCAGCTTGTAATTCAGATAGTCAATTGAATATCGATTTAAAAACCTTATTACCAATAGGAACTCCAATAAATGGAACTTGGACAGACATAGATAACACGGGTAAATTCCAAGGAAGTATATTTTCTCCTTTTGGCTTAAATATTCGTGATTATAATTTTGAATACAAAGTTCCATATAGAAACTGTCCTTTAATCGTAAAAATTAGTATTAATGATGATTGCGCAGGTATTGTATTAGGTTGCGGAAACGTAACAGTTCATAATGCCTTCTCTCCCAATGGTGATGGAATTAATGAAAATTTTATTATCGATAATATTGATGATACAAATTGCTATCCCGATAATACAGTTGAAATTTACAACCGTTGGGGTGTATTAGTATATGAAACTACTGCTTATAATAATACCAGCAAAGTGTTCAAAGGTATCTCTGAAGGTAGAACAACGATAAGCCAATCATCGGGTTTACCAACTGGAACTTATTTTTACATCTTAAATTATACCTCGGTGGACGGTGTAGGAAACATAATAACTAATAAAAAAGACGGGTATCTATACCTTACTAAGTAATAAATTTAATGCCTGAGGACTTTTGTCCTCAGGTTTAATAAACATAAAACCCATATACCTTTTTCTTGAACGATAAACTCTAATCAAATTTATCATTAACCTACCGGATTCTTACAAGTAAATTCGATAGATAAATAAATAATAAATATCTACTATGAAAACAAAATTATTTTCTTTCGTTTTGATGTTTACAGCCATGGTAAGTTTTGCGCAACAAGACGCTCAATTTACTCAATATATGTACAACACTATCAATATTAATCCAGCTTACGCAGGATCTAGAGGCGCTTTGAGTATTTTTGCACTACATCGTACGCAATGGGTTGGACTCGAAGGCGCACCTGTATCTAATGCTGTATCTATAAATACGCCATTAAACTCCAATAATTTAGGATTGGGAGTATCAGTTATAAATGATAAAATTGGTCCTACGCATGAAAATATCATTTCGGCGGATTTGTCCTATACTGTCCCAACTTCCGAGACTTTTAAGCTTTCATTCGGAGTAAAGGCAACTGCTAATCTTTTCGACCTCGATGTAACCCGATTAAATCCAGCTGATGATGACCCTGCTCTACATGATTACAGTAATAAATTCTCCCCAAATATTGGTGCTGGGGTTTATTGGCATTCGGATAAAGCATACGTCGGTCTTTCCGTTCCGAATTTTATACAAACTAACCGCTATGATGATAATGAAGTGGCAATATTTAAAGAACAGATCAACTATTACTTAATTGCCGGTTATGTATTTGATTTGAACTCTTCTATTAAATTTAAACCTGCTATTTTAACCAAAATGATAAAAGGTGCTCCTCTTCAAATGGATATTTCTGGAAATTTTATGTTCAATGACAAATTTATCGTAGGAGTTGCTTATAGATGGAGTGCTGCATTAAGCGCTATGGTTGGTTTTCAAGTTTCAGAAGGTTTATATATAGGATACGGATATGATCATGAAACGACTAATTTAAACAATTATAATACCGGTTCACACGAAATATTTCTACGCTATGAAATATTTAAAAATAACAATAAAATTATTACTCCAAGATTCTTCTAAAAATTAATTATTATGAAAAATATTACACTCCTTTACATAACAATAGTAAGTGTTTTTTCATTTAACATTTACTCCCAAAAAGCTAGGGTAACTGCAGCCGATAAAAAATACGATAACTATGCTTACATAGATGCTATAAAAACCTATGAAAGAGTAGCGGAAAAAGGATATAAATCGGTAGATATGTTTAAAAAATTGGGAAACGCCTATTACTTCAACGGCGAACTTGATAAAGCCGCCAAAT
>NZ_JBHZPY010000026.1:0-2956 GCF_042787235.1 Flavobacterium zhoui | reverse complement strand
AATGGTGCGTGTGCGGGTTCTTATTCTGTAACCAGAACTTGGACCGCTACAGATGCTTGTGGAAATTCATCTACCGCAACTCAGACTATAAACGTTCAGGATACCACGGCTCCGGTTATCGCTACATTGCCTGCAACTGTAACTATCTCTTGTCCTGCAACGCCTGAGTTTACTCAAGCAACTGCAACTGACGCTTGTGGTTCTGCTATCACTTTGACTCCTATTGATGTAACAACTGCTGGTGCGTGCGCGGGTTCTTATTCTGTAACCAGAACTTGGACCGCTACAGATGCTTGTGGAAATTCATCTACTGCGTCTCAAACTATCAATGTTCAGGATACAACTGGTCCTACAACGACGACCGCATTTAGCGCAACTATAGATGTAAGTTGTGATGCTATTCCTGATAAACCGGCACTCGTTTTCGTAGATAATTGCTCTACAGCGACTGAAAAAGAATATACTGTAGGTCCTAAAATTAATGAGGTGGCAGGCTCCTATTCGTTTGTGAGAACATGGATTGCAACCGATAATTGTGGAAACGAATCTACATTTAAACAAATTATTAATGTAGCTGTTACTAATAGTCTGGTGACAATACCAAGCACAGCTTGTAATAATGGAGAGGTGACAACTGTCAATCTAACTAGTCTATTACCTGTTGGAACTCCTACTACCGGAACTTGGACAGCAGTAAATAATGCTGCAGTCTTACAAGGAGATGTACTTACTGTTTTTGGTCTTCCTATTACAACTCCAGAAAATCCTGCTTATGTTTTCGAATATAAAATTACTGATGCCGATTGTCCTAGAACTATTCGAATAAATATGACCATTGATGATTCTTGTGCAGGTATAGTGTTACCATGTGGTGTTGTATTGGTTCATAACGCCTTCTCTCCAAATGGAGATGGAATTAATGAAAATTTTATAATCGATAATATTGATGATATTAACTGCTACCCAACTAATACGGTTGAAATTTATAACCGTTGGGGAATATTAGTTTTTGATACTACTGGTTATAATAATACATCAAGGGTTTTCAACGGTATTTCTCAAGGCAGATCAACAATCAGCCAGTCTTCTGGATTACCAAGCGGAGTTTACTTTTACATTTTGAATTACACTTCAGTAGACGGTAATGGTAACCTTCAGACCAATAAAAAAGACGGGTATTTATACCTTACGAAATAATTAAATTTAAAATCCTGAGGACTTATAGGTCCTCAGGTTATTATTAAAATAGAATCCAATGCTCCTATCTTCAAATGATAAACACTAAGACTGTTATCAATTTGACCTGTTGAACTCTTTATTTATTCGTTCGATAGTTAATTTAAAATAATAAATATCTACTATGAAAACAAAACTATTTTCTTTCGTTTTGATGTTTACAGCCATGTTAAGTTTTGCTCAACAAGATGCTCAATTTACACAATACATGTACAACACCATTAATATTAATCCTGCTTATGCAGGATCAAGAGGAGTGCTGAGTATTTTTGCTTTGCATCGCACCCAATGGGTAGGACTGGACGGCGCGCCAGTTACCAATACGGTATCTGTTAATACGCCGCTGAACGCAAATAATTTGGGACTGGGAGTCTCTCTCGTTAATGATAAAATAGGACCCACTCATGAGAATACACTCTCCGCTGACTTGTCCTATACCGTCCCAACTTCCGAGACTTTTAAACTTTCATTTGGTATCAAAGCTACTGCTAATCTCTTCGATTTAGATGTATCCAGATTAAATCCAGCTTATGATGATCCTAGCCTACATGATTATAGTAATAAATTCACCCCTAATATTGGTGCTGGGGTTTATTTACATTCGGACAAGGCTTATGTTGGTTTTTCGGTACCTAATTTTATCGAATCTAAAAGATATGATGATAATGAAGTAGCAATTTTCAAAGAAAAAATTAATTACTACTTAATTGCTGGTTATGTATTCGATTTAAAGAATGACATTAAATTCAAACCTGCAGTACTAACCAAAATAGTGGCGGGAGCCCCGCTTCAAGTCGATGTCTCTGCTAACTTTATGTTTATTGATAAATTCGTGGTTGGCGCAGCCTATAGATGGAGTGCAGCATTAAGTGCAATGGTAGGGTTTCAAGTTTCAGAAGGTTTATACATAGGATATGGCTACGATCATGAAACGACCAATTTGAATCATTACAATTCCGGTTCGCATGAAATATTTTTGCGTTATGAATTATTTAACAATAATAACAAAATTATTACACCACGATTTTTCTAAAAAATAAATTATTATGAAAAATAATATAATTCTTTACATAGCCACAGCATTAAGTTTTATATCATTTAAAATTTACTCGCAAAACGAAAATTTTTATGTGACCAATAAAATAAATGACCAGTATGCTTATATCGATGTCATAAAAACATACGAAAGAGTGGCAGAAAAAGGATATAAATCAGTGGATTTGTTTCAAAAGCTAGGAAATTCCTATTACTCCTATGCTGAAATGGAAAAAGCTGCAAAATGGTATGGTGAACTATTTGCACTGACTAGTGATCTAGATCCAAAATATTATAATCAATATGCCCAATCTTTAAAATTCATAGGTGAAACTGGTAAAGCCAATGAAGTGTTGGAAAAGTTAAAGCAAAAATTAGAAGCAGTTGCTTCTAAAAAAAATCAAAAAAAAAGATAAAATCAGTACTCCAAGATTCTTCTAAAAATTAATTATTATGAAAAATAGTACACTCCTTTACATAACAATAGTAAGTGTTTTTTCATTTAACATTTACTCCCAAAAAGCTAGGGTAACTGCAGCCGATAAAAAATACGATAATTATGCTTACGTAGATGCTATAAAAACCTATGAAAGAGTAGCGGAAA
The DNA here is from genome assembly GCF_042787235.1 of Flavobacterium zhoui. Classification (NCBI taxonomy): domain Bacteria; kingdom Pseudomonadati; phylum Bacteroidota; class Flavobacteriia; order Flavobacteriales; family Flavobacteriaceae; genus Flavobacterium; species Flavobacterium zhoui. The sequence continues at coordinate 81 of NZ_JBHZPY010000026.1, read as the reverse complement.
AAGGATATAAATCGGTAGATATGTTTAAAAAATTGGGAAACGCCTATTACTTCAACGGCGAACTTGATAAAGCCGCCAAAT
>NZ_JBHZPY010000025.1:0-4277 GCF_042787235.1 Flavobacterium zhoui | reverse complement strand
GTCTGGTGTTATAAAATTGGAGATTTTATTGATGAGAAAATTAAAAAGATAAAAATCAAAAAACACGGCAGAAGGTCTGTTAGTGTATTCAAATACGGACTGGATTATTTATCTAGAGTTCTATTAAGTGGATTTAATTTACTAGAAATCAGAATATTTCAGTTTTTGTCATGTACTTAAGTATTTTATATAAAAAAAGTAAAATCAATTAATATCTTATAATTTGACTTCATTTTCTAAAAGTAATCCTTCTTCAAAATCCGTGAAGTTTTTTAAGGTAGTAATGGCAATTTGATTTAACGCTTCTTTTGTAAAAAATCCTTGATGAGGTGTAATCAAAACATTATGAAATGCCATTAATCGTTCTATTAGATCATCTTTGATAATACTTTCAGACAGATCGTTAAAGAATAAATTTTCTTCTTGTTCATAAACATCGATTCCTAAATACCCCAATTGACCATTTTTTAATGCATCAATTGCATCGGATGTTTTGATTAAAGCGCCTCGACTAGTATTAATCAGCATGACTCCTTTTTTTACTTTAGAAAAGGTTTTAATGTCAAAGAGATATTTTGTTTTCAAATTTAGAGGGCAATGCAGTGAAATTATATCTGAGTTTTTAAATAAGTCAACCAAGGTTGTGTATTCAATGCCTTTTTCTTTGAGCTTTTCAGATTCAGTAATATCATAGGCAATAACTTTGCATCCAAAACCTAACATTATTTGGCAGAAAGCCACACCTATTTTTCCGGTTCCAATAACTCCAACCGTTTTTCCATGAAGATTAAATCCAATAAGGTTTTCTAATGAAAAATTGCTCTCGCGTACTCTATTGTAAACTTTATGTGTTTTTCTATTTAGGGTCAAAATTAATGCTACTGCATGCTCAGCAACCGCTTCAGGAGAATAAGCAGGAACTCTCATTACTTTTATATTTTTCTTTTTTGCGGCTTCGATATCTACATTATTAAAACCTGCACTTCTTAAATCAATAAGTTTAACACCTATTTTGAAAAGTTTATCAATCGCTACTGCATCTATTTTATCATTGACAAATATGCAAACAGCCTCAAATCCTAGTGCTAAATTAGTTGTATCAGCATTTAGAGGTGCTTCAAAGTAAGTAAGCTGATGCCTGTTATTACTGTTGAATTTATCTAGATATTCTCGATCATGTGGTTTTGTACTAAATACTGCTATTTTCATTATTTAATTTTAAATTGATTAACCGTTATCTTCCTCTAAATCATTATGATTGTCGCCGCCGGTACTGAAATAGTTGTTTTCCTCGTCTTCACTTCCTATATTTTCTTGTATGTCATCTAATTCTGTACCTGGAATATCTAAATCATTTCCTGACATATCCTGATCATAATTTTTCACATTAGATGCGCCAATTTGATCTCTTTCAATTGCCTCTTCCATTTTGTCAATGTCTTCAGGATCTATATCGCTTTCTTTCTGATTTTTGTTACAAATATCGTCACTGGAGGGATAGATTTGATGATCAGGGAAATTGTCCTGATTCTCTTTATTTAATTCCTTTTTAAGCGGTTTCGAGATAATTGCTTTCTTTTTCATTTTTTTAGTATTTAAAAATCCAAGTTAGGAATAGTATAATAAAACACTATTACAAAATTAAGGGTAAGAGTTGTATTATTCACATTTTAACAGGTAATTTATTAAAAACAAATAAAATTTAAGTGTTTGACAATCAGGTTTTTATATTTATTATGATTGAATATTAAAAAGTAGAAAATTGATCGGCGAAGGAATATCGAAAAGGGACGAACACGAAAAATCGCTTTTGAATATTCGAAAATACCAAAGCGATTTTTTTAACCTATATAGAATTAGTTCTATTAAAAAAAACACAACTATTTAACCGATTTTAAATTATGCTTCGTCCTTTGTGGTGCGAACTAAGCTAATTCCTGATACAAAGAACACAATTCCAAGAACACCATAAATGATGAGAGATTTTATATCCTGTGTTTCACCTGAAGTGCTGCTAAACACTATTGCAGTGTATATAAGACCACCTATTCCGAGAGCTGTAAGTAATGCTCCAAAGATTCTTTTAAGATTCATAATTTTCTTTTTTAGATTTGTTAGTATATTTTTTTTTAATTAGATGTTTTCAAATGATTAATTGACTTTAAAGTAAAGAGAAAAAAAATTAAATCTCTTACGATTAGCATCATAATTATATCACAAATGTATTTTTATAAAGTCTAAAAATTGTTATATAATTGTCAATAAAACTTACATCATTCACACTTGAAAAGTAAAAGACTAGAGTCTAAGTTTGAGAAAAAATAAAAAAAATATGCAGAGAAAACGTATTGCGGTTAACGCATATTTTTGATTAGAAATTATTAAGCCATCAAATCGCGTAAGTTTTTGATTTTGTCATGATTTGCTTTTATAGCTGAATGTTGTTCTTTTATCATCAGTAATTGCTCTGGAGTTAGATCTTCGATGTGACTTAATGCATCGTTGTAAGTTTGAACAGCAACGTCTTCTCCATATTCACATGAATTAACAATGGCCTTCCTGTCGCTACCGGTAATCGCTGATTTGATATCCATCCATATTCGATAGAATTTACCGGAGGTAGTTGTTCCTTCTGTAGGTTTTCCACCTAATCTTTTTACTTCTGCAACAAGCTCAGCTTTACATTTCAGACTGGTTTCAGTAAAATGAGAAAACAATGTTTTCAAGTCTGTTTCATCAGCTTCCTTTGAAGCGGTCTCATATCCCTCAATTCGATCGTTATTGATTTGGATTAGGGAATTTAATATGGTAATTGTTTTTTCAGTATCCATTTTTTTTAATATTTATAGAGTGAATTAATTTTCACAATACAAAGTTCAGTAAAATGTGAACTACTATTTTTATACAATTAGTTAAATTTTTTGTAACATTTACATATCATTAAGTAATTGATATACAGTATTTAAGATTAATTTAATTGTGTAATTTTTTAATTTCTTATTATGTTTTAATAATTAGAAATAAAGGATACTGAAAGTTAAAAAATATTATTTAAAGTGATTTAAAAACGTAACTTTCTATACGGCATAAGTGTTTGAAACATTATCAAAATTGCAAAAAAAAAGGCTATCCGTTAGGACAGCCTCTTCTCGAGAATTGAATTATTTTACTTTATTGTGGTTTCGTAACCGAATTCATTTGTAGAGTTACGGCAGTTTGTGCTAACATTCTTCCGTTGATCGTAGCTCCAGTTTGTAAATTAATACCGGTCATTCCTAATATGTTACCTTCAAAATGACTAGTCGTTCCACATGTAACAGCGTCAGAAGTTACCCAGAAAATATTTTTAGCTTGAACTCCTCCTGTTAATGTCATTCTAACAGCGGAACTCAATTTAAGTGTACCAGCGACTTGGAAGATAAAAACATCTGTTGGGCTACCTGCAATAGTTATATCAGTTGGAATATTAAGCGCAGTTGTCCATTTGTACAAACCTGGCGTAAGTGTTTTTCCACCGATACTTCCAGCACCTAAATTTAGAAAATCAGGGTTTGTTCTTCCAGCTGCATCAGTGTATGCTGTTTGCATATCTCCAATTGCTGTCGTTAATCGTGTAGCGTTAGTTACACTACAAGGAAGTGGACCAGCTGCATCAACAGTATATATTGTTCCCACTACTTCTGTACAGCTAACTAAAATAGCAGCGCCTGTTATTGGACTTGAACCAATATCACCTGTAATTGCGGATTTATAAACATCGGTAATTCCTGTTTTTGATAAAATAGCAAAATCTCCTGCAATACCAAGATTTACAGGATTCAACGAACCCGTGCTTGGCGTTATATTATAGGTTTCATTAACAGCATATATGTTTGAAGTTGAACCATCTGATTTTGCAACGGCAGAACTATTGGCAGTTGAATTTTCAGCAGTATCATTATTACAACTGGACAAAAATACTACCGAAAGCAATGCAAGGGTAGATAGTGTGTTTTTTAATTTCATAACTCATTTATTTATTTTGTGACTTATTTATCACATCACAAAGGTGAACGGTTTGCTACCCAAAGAAGTTATAACATATGAGTTTAATGTTGTACTATTCAACTATTTTTATAAATAATGAATGAAAATTCTTTTTTATTAATAGAAAAAATAATAATTTAACCCGTTGGGTGTAATTATTTAAAGCAAAATAAATTGATTAGATATTGGTCAAGATACTGAAATTCAGTATCTTGAAGTCGCTAAACAACCAATATCTATGTCAAATATAG
>NZ_JBHZPY010000024.1:0-8376 GCF_042787235.1 Flavobacterium zhoui | reverse complement strand
TAAAAGACTGATTTGTGAACAACTGTTGTATGGGGAAATAACTGATCTTGTTACAAAAGAACTTCTACCTGACGCAAAAATCAGTCTGTATGATAGTCAATTTAATCTTCTTAACACCACTGTTTCAGATGAGAAAAGCAACTATACTTTTAAAGTAGAATGCGGAAAAAAATATAATATAAGAGCTGAAAAACCAGAATACACCACAAAGGAAGAGAAAATTACTATTGCTGAAACAAATGGAAAAACATATTTCCCAATAACACTGGAAAAAGCAAAATGTAAAGTAACTATAGGTGATGATTTAGGTAAGTGCTTTGGTATTAAAATGATTTACTTTGATTTAGATAAATTCAACATTAGACAAGAGGCAGCTTTAGATCTGGAGAAAATATTAGATGTCTTAAATCAAAATCCAACTATGAAATTAGATATACGTTCGCATACTGACAGCAGACAGACTTTCAAATACAACGAAGCTCTATCAGAAAGAAGGGTCACATCTACTATAGGATGGTTGATTAAAAATGGGGTCGATTTGAATAGATTAACCGGAAGAGGATATGGTGAGACTCAACTTATAAATAAATGCTCTGATGGTATCAAATGTACCGAAGAAGAGCATCAGTTGAACAGACGAAGCGAGTTTATAATTACTTCCCTGTAAGATTATTTTTAGAAATTAAATGGTTAGACGAAATACTAAAAAGCAAAGACTACGAAAATTTAGCACTCTTTTAATATTTCTGGATTTATTTTTTTATTTCAAGAATAGCTAAAATTAAGTAACTGTCTTTGTAATTATTTTTGTATAAAAGAAATGTAAATTTTTTTGAAATATAATTTAATTATTTTATGAAATTAATTACATTTTAACGAGTATTTAGGTTATTCGTAGGAAAAAAAAATCAATATTAATAATATTTCTTAAATTTGACTATTACTATTAACAAACATTTATTAATACTTAACCCTTTAAAAATATCGATCCAAAAAAGAAAAATATCTTTTTTAAAATCCAAAACCAAAATTGATTTTAGATTTTAATAACATTAATAAATTGTCGTGATTTTAGAAAAAAGGAAAGTCACCTGCGACTGAAAATATTCTTTAACCCCAAAAAAAGAAAATTTTCACCCTTGAAAAGCTAAAAGCAATATTGAATCCGAAGGTAAAAAACTGTGCATACTGAATTGCTTAAAAAAAGGAAAGTCACCTGCGACTGAAAATATTCTTTAACCCCAAAAAAAGAAAATTTTTACCCTTTAAAAGCTCAAAACGGTATTGAATCCGAGTTTAAAAAATTGTGCATACTGGATTGCTTGAAAAAAGAAAAGTCACCTGCGACTGGATATATTCTTTAACCCCAAAAAAAAGAAAATTTTCACCCTTAAAAAGCTAAAAGCAGTATTAAATCCGAGGTTAAAAAACTGTGCATACTGAATTGCTTGAAAAAAGGAAAGTCACATGCGACTGAAAATATTCTTTAACTCCAAAAAAGAGATTTTCATCCTTAAAAAACACAAATAGATTTATGTAAACTATTAGTTAACATACTTTTAGTCATATAGCGATATTTTAATCAAGTCCTATTTCTTATAATGATTGTAGCAAGATGTCGTTCTATTAAGTCCTATCGTTTGTAGTAGAATTAACTTAATCTTTAATTAAATAAGTGGTAAAAATAAGAAACAAAAAACCTTTTTTAATCTATATAATTAATCCATTATACAAGTTTACTGCCCTAAAAACAATAGTTTATTATTTAAAAATGATTATTATGAGAACAAAAATTACTCTAAAAAAATTAGTTTTTCAAACATTATCTAGCATAAAATATTCTGAACTTAAAACTCCAAAAAAAAGGAAATATTTACTTCAGAATATGACACTACTTATTCAAAAAATGACATTAAATGATTCATTTTTTAGTTCAAAAGCTATTTCGACAAAAATAGATTTGATACCTATGAGAGTTGTTCAATTGATCAAATCAATACAACCTTCAATATCCCAAAAAACTCTCCGAAGTAATTTTTACAATTGCATTTTACTTCACTTTCTAACGATTTAAAAACAAATCAATATGAAATCAACTATTACTAATTCGACAAAACTTTTTACGCTTTTTCTACTAAGTTTACTAAGTTTTCCATCCATTATACTTGCCCAAACAATTGGCCAGGGTATTGCCCCGGTAAATTCACCAACCGAAGGATTTAATATCGAAGGTTCCCTTATAGCCAACTCAAATACTGGAGATTGGGTTGACGGAACTGGTACAGGCGGTTATGTCCTTGCAAACTCAGGAACACCTTTAAGTTCCGGAACCACTTATCATTTATATGACCCTTATGGCAATTCTACTGATAATATTTTTGGGGGAGGTGATAAAGTCGGTGATAATCCAAACAGTTGGTCTTGGGCCTCTGGTACTGCCAACAATAAAACCGACATGAACAATGCATTAATCCATTTTACGACTGATATTGACGGCAATGTATGGGTTATTTTTGCTGCCGATCGTTTAAGTAATGGCGGTAATGCCTATATCGATTTTGAATTTCTCCAAACTGCAATGACTAAAACTGGTAGTGGATTTTCAACTTCCGCTCCAGCATCAACTGGTGGACGTACTGCAAATGATTTTTTATTGACTGTATATTTTGAAAGTAGTGTTGCAAAATTTGACATTCAAAGATGGGAACTTAATGGAACTACTTGGGAATATAAAACTTATTTTACTTCTCTTCCTCTCAACTCAGTATATGCCGCAGGGAACACAACTGATGTTCCTGTTCCCTTTCAGGCATTTGGTGCAAATACCTATCCTCAAAACACTTTTATTGAATCTGCAGTTAATTTAACAGCGGTTTTGGGATCAATTGATCCCTGTGCAAGCCTTAAAATAAAAACTATTTTTGTTAAATCGAAAACATCTACATCTTCATCTGCAGCTATTAAGGACTTTTTTGACCCACTAGCTATTGACAATCTCACGCTTGGAAGTGCTAATGCAGGAGATGATGATACTGTTTGTTTTGGATCATCTTATATGCTACAGGGTGCAGCTATAGCAAGTCCTGGTTATAAGGTTTTATCTAGTAATTGGTCATTTGTATCAGGGTCAGGTAACATTACGACCCCAAACCTTCTAAATTCAACTGTGAGCATAGATGGAAGTTCTGCTACACTTCGATTAACTGTAGTGACGGGGCCAATAGCTGGTTCAGGATCACAATGCACTGTATCAGATGATGTAGTCATTACTGTTAAAGAGCCTACATCATGTTTGATAACTGGTGCAGATGGACCATTATGCCCGTCGTCTTCAACTATTTATTCAGCTCCTGTAAGTGCTACATACGCATGGAAAATTTCAGGAAACGGGTCAATAGTAGGAAATTCTAATTCTCAAACCGTTTCTGTAGCTACAGGTTCAAGCTGTAGTGAAACATTTACTTTATCATTAACAATTACAGCTGCAAATGGATGTAGTTCCACTTGTACAAAAACAGTTACTGTTAAAGATATCACTGCTCCAACATTTACCGCTCCGGCTAACGTTACCATCTATACAAGTGCAACATGTACTTATGATAAAGCAGTAACAGCCACGGGTGATGCAAGCAATGAAACAGATAGCTGCTCAACGGGATTAAATGCGACATTTACTGACGCTGCTCCAGTAGCGATCGCTGGCTGCCAAGGAGGTTTCACAATAGCAAGAACATGGAGTTTGGTTGACAACTGCGGAAACACTGCTGCAAACCAGGTTCAGACAATCACTATCCGTGACAACACTGCTCCAACATTTACCGCTCCGGCTGATGTTACCATCTATACAAGTGCAACATGTACTTATGATAAAACAGTAACAGTCGCGGGTGATGTAAGCAATGAAGCAGACAACTGCTCAACGGGATTAAATGCGACATTTACTGACGCTGCTCCAGTAGCGATCGCTGGCTGCCAGGGAGGTTTCACAATAGCAAGAACATGGAGTTTGGATGACAACTGCGGAAACACTGCTGCAAACCAGGTTCAGACAATCACTATCCGTGACAACACTGCTCCAACATTTACCGCTCCGGCTGATGTTACCATCTATACAAGTGCAACATGTACTTACGATAAAACAGTAACAGCCACGGGTGATGTAAGCAATGAAGCAGACAACTGCTCAACGAGTTTAAATGCAACATTTATTGACGCTGCTCCAGTAGCAATAGCTGGCTGCCAAGGAGGTTTCACAATAGCAAGAACATGGAGTTTGGTTGACAACTGCGGAAACACTGCTGCAAACCAGGTTCAGACAATCACTATCCGTGACAACACTGCTCCAACATTCAACGCTCCGGCTAACTTTACCATCTATACAAGTGCAACATGTGCTTATGATAAAACAGTAACAGCCACGGGTGATGTAAGCAATGAAACAGATAGCTGCTCAACGGGATTAAATGCGACATTTACTGACGCTGATCCAGTAGCGATCGCTGGCTGCCAGGGAGGTTTCACAATAGCAAGAACATGGAGTTTGGTTGACAACTGCGGAAACACTGCCGCAAACCAGGTTCAGACAATCACTATCCGTGACAACACTGCTCCAACATTTACCGCTCCGGCTGATGTTACCATCTATACAAGTGCAACATGTACTTATGATAAAACAGTAACAGCCACGGGTGATGTAAGCAATGAAGCAGACAACTGCTCAACGAGTTTAAATGCAACATTTACTGACGCTGCTCCAGTAGCGATCGCTGGCTGCCAAGGAGGTTTCACAATAGCAAGAACATGGAGTTTGGTTGACAACTGCGGAAACACTGCCGCAAACCAGGTTCAGACAATCACTATCCGTGACAACACTGCTCCAACATTTACCGCTCCGGCTAACGTTACCATCTATACAAGTGCAACATGTACTTATGATAAAACAGTAACAGCCACGGGTGATGTAAGCAATGAAGCAGACAACTGCTCAACGGGATTAAATGCAACATTTACTGACGCTGCTCCAGTAGCGATCGCTGGTTGTCAGGGAGGTTTCACCATAGCAAGAACATGGAGTTTGGTTGACAACTGCGGAAACGCTGCTGCAAACCAAGTTCAGACAATCACTATCCGTGACAACACTGCTCCAACGCTAACTGTGCCAGTGAACACAACTGCAGAATGTTCTTCTGTGCCACAAACAGGAATTGCAAGCGCTGTTGATAATTGTGACACAACGCCTACCGTTACTTTCGTGGGAGAAACATCTACCAAGACTAGTACAGGGGCCTGTACTGACCAAAATTATACATTAACTAGAACTTGGAAAGCCGAAGATAGTTGTGGTAATTTTGTAACAAAATCACAAACAATAAAAGTACAGGACACAACAGCTCCTTCAATTTTCACCCGCCCACAAGATATAATATTTGAAAGTGACAATAATTGTTATGCTGATACTAGTACTGCCTCAACTGGTATAGTTACAAATATTAAAGATAACTGTGATCCTAACCCAACTGCTACCCCTACTTCTGATAGCGATTGTTTTGGAAACTCAGATGAAAAGGCTATTAACGCAGGTGTTGGTAATTACTTCCCTTTTACTGTTTCAGGATTTGATGGTACATTAGCTAGTGATATTGGAAAAGTTACGTTAGCTTTCGAAACAAATCAAGGGAAAGGAAGAACAGAATTTACTCTAGTTGCTCCTAATGGTCAAGCGGTTATATTAGTAGGCCCATATTGTACAGGTAGTTTAGCCTGCGATGACTCTAGTTCTAGCACTAAAGAATTATATACTCCAACATTTTACCCAAATAGTCATCCTAAGTGGGATAACAACAATTTAATTCCAGTTGGCGCTGGCGACTTCACTCCAAATGGAGCGCTATCTTCAACAAATAGTATCAATCCAATTAATGGCCCAGTATCATACGTATCCAGTTTTGAAGATTTTACTGGAGATATGAATGGTAACTGGTATATTTATTCCAGAAAACAAAATGAAAACAATGGGAATGTTGATTTCAAAAGTGTTTGTTTAACACCTTCTGAGGGAGCTTGCGGTACTAATAAACTAATTGTTAGACACTGGTCAGTAAGTGATGTTTGTAAAAATACTGCTAAGTTTGATCAAGTCATTCGTGTAATTGATAAAATGGCGCCTACTTTTACAAAACCAGCAGATAAAACCATTTATACCGATTCAAATTGTCAATATAATAGAAATATTGAATTTACTGGTGACGTATCAGATGAAGCAGACAATTGCTCAACTGGAATTCAAGCAACTTATGCTGACGCTGAACCGATAACACTAGTTGGTTGCCAAGGTGGATTCACCATAGCTAGAACTTGGAGCTTGACTGACAACTGCGGAAACAAAGCAGCTGACCAAATTCAAACCATTACTATCCGTGATGATATTGCTCCTACATTTACGGCTCCAGTTGATAAAACTATTTATACTGATGCTAATTGTACATACAATACAAATATTGAATTTACAGGTGATGTTTTAAATGAATCAGACAATTGTTCAACAGCAATTCAAGCAACTTATGCTGACGCTGAACCGGTTGCACTTGTTGGTTGCCAAGGCGGATTCACCATCACTAGGACTTGGAGCTTGACTGACAACTGTGGAAACAAAGCAGTTGACCAAATACAAACCATTACAATCCGTGATGATATTGCTCCTACATTTACGGCTCCAGCAGATAAAACTATTTATACTAATGCTACTTGTATATACAATACAAATATTGAATTTACCGGTGACGTATTAAATGAAGCTGACAATTGTTCAACAGGAATTCAAGCAACTTATGTTGACGCTGAACCAGTAGCACTCGTTGGCTGCCAAGGCGGATTCACAATAGCTAGGACTTGGAGCTTGACTGACAACTGTGGAAACAAAGCAGTTGACCAAATTCAAACAATTACAATCCGTGATGATATTGCTCCTACATTTAGGGCTCCAGCTGATAAAACTATTTATACTAATGCTACTTGTATATACAATACAAATATTGAATTTACCGGTGACGTATCAGATGAAGCTGACAATTGCTCAACAGGAATTCAAGCAACTTATGCTGACGCTGAACCAGAAGCACTCGTTGGCTGCCAAGGCGGATTCACAATAGCCAGAACTTGGAGCTTGACAGACAACTGTGGAAACAAAGCAGTTGACCAAATTCAAACCATTACAATACTTGATAATACTCCGCCAACTATTACAATTCAAGCCTTAAATATAACTGTTGAATGTGATGGCCAAGGGAATCAAAATTCAGTTGGCGACTGGTTAGCTAATAACGGCGGTGCCATCGCATCTGATACTTGTTCTAACGTAACATGGTCTAATAATTTTAATGCACTTTCGAACAATTGTTCCACTGCTGTAACTGTAATTTTTACTGCGAAAGATTCTTGTGGTAATATTGCCTCAACCTCAGCTACATTTAGTGTACAAGATAGCACTAAACCAATAGCTCCAGAAGCTCCTGCTTCTGTAACCGTTTCTTGCAGTACCAATGTACCTATAATGTCTAGCCTATCAGCGATCGACAATTGTAGTGGTCAAATTACTACGGAAGGAATAGATACAATCAAACAAGGTAATTGTGCCAACTCTTATGTTATTACCAGAACATGGACATTTATTGATGCTTGTAGCAATTCTTCTTCTTCGGTGCAAACTATTACCGTTCAAGATATAAATGCTCCAGTAATTGCTGAACTGCCAGCAGCGACAACTATCTCTTGTCCTGCAACGCCTGAGTTTACTCAAGCAACTGCAACTGACGCTTGTGGTTCTGCTTTCACTTTGACTCCAGTTGATGTAACAACCAATGGTGCGTGTGCGGGTTCTTATTCTGTAACCAGAACTTGGACCGCTACAGATGCTTGTGGAAATTCATCTACCGCAACTCAGACTATAAACGTTCAGGATACCACGGCTCCGGTTATCGCTCCATTGCCTGCAACTGCAACTATCTCTTGTCCTGCAACGCCTGAGTTTACTCAAGCAACTGCAACTGACGCTTGTGGTTCTGCTTTCACTTTGACTCCAGTTGATGTAACAACCAATGGTGCGTGTGCGGGTTCTTATTCTGTAACCAGAACTTGGACCGCTACAGATGCTTGTGGAAATTCATCTACCGCAACTCAGACTATAAACGTTCAGGATACCACGGCTCCAGTTATCGCTCCATTGCCTGCAACTGCAACTATCTCTTGTCCTGCAACGTCTGAGTTTACTCAAGCAACTGCAACTGACGCTTGTGGTTCTGCTTTCACTTTGACTCCAGTTGATGTAACAACCAATGGTGCGTGTGCGGGTTCTTATTCTGTAACCAGAACTTGGACCGC
>NZ_JBHZPY010000023.1:0-12495 GCF_042787235.1 Flavobacterium zhoui | reverse complement strand
AGCGAATTCGATTATGCTAACCGACTTGGCATCGATGTTTTAGTGGCTATTCCTGGCGTATCTGCACACGCACCTGATTTGGCTTTTGATGTAGAACATTTTAAATACAATATAACCCCCGATTCCTATACCTGTCCTGCCAATGAAACCCTAACCACTAATGGAAATTGGTACGCCAAAAAGAACGGCAAATCAATAACCCAGATGAAGCATTACAAAACTAGTGCTTGTTTGACTTGTGAACTTTATAAAAAATGCACCAAAAATGCCAAAGGCAGACTCATTGAACGCTCCCAATACGCCCATTTGATTTATCAAAATAAACTGCAAATCGAAAACAATTATGAAATCTACCGCAGACGCCAAGCCATAGTAGAACATCCCTACGGAGTAATAAAACGGCAATGGGATTTTTATTATATTATGACAAAGAAGACCATCAAACACGCCTCGGCTGATGTTGGATTGATTTTTACGGCGTACAATCTGCGCAGAATTTTTAATCTGATTGATCAAAACCTACTAAAACAATATCTAAAAGTATTGGCTTTGTATTTTTGGATTGTAAAAGCTAATTTTAACGCTTTTTACGCCTTATTTTCTTTTAAGAAAGAGAAAGTCACTTTTCTTAAAAAGAATTTTAATTGTAGTTTAAATCTCATATATTTACTCACTGATTAAACAAATAGAGTTCGTGTAGAGGTTTTTAGACGAACTGACGTTGGGCGACAGCAACAAGAAGTCGAAAAACCAACAATATTTGTTTCTTAAAAAGGAAACTTATATCTTTACAGAAAATTAAGATTACTGAAAAATGGATTATAAATTTAAAGTAGAATTTCTTGAACCAGTTTTAGAGTTTTTGGAAAATCTAGATCCAAAATCTAGAGAAAAAATACTTTATAATATTTGGAAAGCGAGAAGCGTAAACGATAATGAACTATTCAAAAAACTCGATGGCGATATTTGGGAGTTTAGAACTTTATACAACATACAATATTTGAGACTTTTTGCTTTTTGGGATAAATCAGATAAAAAGGATACAGTCGTGATTTCTACTCACGGCATTATAAAGAAAACAGACAAAACTCCGAAAGTAGAAATTGAAAGAGCAGAATCATTAAGAGTAAAAATATTTTAACGAAAAGGAATAAGATTATGAAAACATATAGTTTAGATGAAGTAACAGATAAATTCGTTGGAGAGAAAGGAACAATAAATAGAGAAAATTTTGAAAATGAATTGAAAATTGATTTGATTGGTCAAACAATTAAACAAATTCGTAAAGAACGAAATTTGACACAAGAACAATTAGGAGAGTTAGTTGGCGTGAAAAAAGCTCAAATTTCAAAAATTGAGAATAGCTTAACTGACGCCAGATTCGACACGATTATTAAAGTTTTTCGAGCTTTAAATGCGAAAATTAATTTTAATGTAGAATTATTAAATCAGAATGTAGCAATACACTAAAATTGCCGATCGCCCAATCGAGTAGACGGCTCCGCTAGAAACTGACGGAGTGCGCCTCTTACACCACCGTACGTGCGGGTCTCGTATACGGCGGTTCGCAAAGTGATGGGTTGAGTTCCATGTAAATTTCCAACATTGATTGATAGTCTTTCTTCTTAAGGCGTAGTAGGGTAATTGTAGTGTTTAGAATCGGACTTTGGGCAATGCGCCAGCCTCCTTTTACTCAAGCTTTGTTACTGTATTTTTGGTATTCGTGAATGCGGAGCATTTCTGGTTCTGCTCCAAGCATAAGTGTGGTCTTTGTCAACTCCTAATCGCATCAGGTTTTTCCTTTTACGTCGGGTTTTTTCCAGTCCGTCCAAATGCAATAGCGCAGGCGGTTGCGCAACCATCCATCAATATCTCGTAACTTTCCTTGAATACTCGTTCCTCGAAAATAGTTTAATCATCCTCGTTGGATTTGCTTCCCCAGTTCGCTATCGCTCGGGTGGCAAATTCGAAAACAGGAATTAATGTGGTCCCAAACCTCGCCAAGAGGCGGGAAGTTAGCAGTCAAGCTATTGCACCCCAAAACATTGACGAATTAAATATGACAAAATGGTAAATAGAAGTTTTACACCTTTCCCAATTTTAACAACCAAAAGACTAACTCTTAGACAATTATCGACTGAGGACGGGCAAGATATTTTTACTTTGCGTTCTGACACAGAAATAAACAAGTATCTTGACAGACAAGCAAGTAGAACAATTGAAGACGCAATAAACTTTATCAACAAGATTAATGATACTATTAAAAAAAATGACTCGATTTATTGGGCAATAACTTTAACGAACAGCAAAAATTTTATTGGTACGATATGCCTATTTGACTTTTCAAAAAAAAATAGTTGCGAAATCGGATATGAACTTATGACGAAATTTCAAGGACAAGGAATAATGAAAGAAGCGGTAGAAATAGTCATTGACTATGCTTTTCAGACTTTGAAATTTAAAAAAATACTCGCCTTTACACATTGTGACAATCAGAATTCAACCAATCTACTGTTAAAATTCAATTTTGTAAAATCATTAGAAACGGACAAAGAAAATCCTACCTTAAATATTTTCACTTTGGCACAAGAACATTGACTACAAGAAAGCAAAAAAATATTAAGAACAAAAGCCCAAACCACTTACAGGCAAAATAGAGAGTAAATAATACATCACAAAAGCTATGATTAATTCATGGCTTTTCTATTTAACAAACAGGCCTTGGTTATAAAAGCTGAACATCCGTTTGAATCTACTTATTTGATCATGATAAACGCTGGGTTGGGTAGCTATTTCTACAAAAAAACCGCTCTTTTCTATTGAATAAAGAGCGGCTTATTTACCATTTCCAGTATTCAAAAAATTCCTAATCGCACGCTTGAGGTACGCACGCCTACTTGTGTATTTACTGAGATGGTGCTAGGGTTTCTTTCATAATTACGACGATCGTATTCGCTATAATAAAATTCCGCATGCTGGTAAAATGCATCACTATGGTAACATTGGTTATTACAATGATGATCGTGGTTCGCATAGGCTTCTTCTTTGCTCTGCATATAAACTCTATAAGCGTGTTTATTGTCTTTCTTTAACTCTTTTTCGTATTGCTTTTGCTCCTGCCAAAATGCTCGTTCATCGTTTTTACTTTTCGCTTTAAATTCTAGCTCGTATTCAGCGTCCTCTGCCCCTCGTTGCTGGTAATACGCTATATTTTCTTGTTTGCTGTTTACTTGTGTCTCACTTCTAACTCGGGCTTCTTGAGCGCCTACATTAACGATTATTCCAAAGAATACTATTGCGAATACCGTTTTTAATTTTTTCATAATTATAAATTTTAGTGATAATTCAATATCGATTTTATTAGTAACTCTATTAATAAGACAACTATATAGTATTTTACCCTACCGTAATTTTAAATAATTTAATTATTCTAAAAATAAAATCCCCTTAAAAACAAAGACATTCGGCAAATAACCGAATTGCAAAAACATATATAAAAATTCTTTTTACTTCATAACCACAGCAAAGCAACACTCGAATCTAACCGATATTTTAAATTTAAAAACAAATTCTATTTCCTCTTTTACTTTTTTTTTATTACATTTATTTTTTTGAAAAAGAGTTGCTGGAAAAATAATCCTTTTGCGTCTTTCTCTTTGCAACAATTCTTTTTTTTTAAAATAATTAGTTTAACACTTCTCGATAAAAATATTCGAGTTTCGACAACGTTAAACTGATAAATCAAATCAGTCAAGATGAAGAAAGATACCTTTTCGGCTCCCATTGAGTCAATAGTTGATGATTCAATACCGGATTCCAGAATAAAGATTGCAAATTTTTTACCTGATCCATCATCGCAGTTGGATTCTATGCTAATGAAGTGCATACCCATTAGTGATTCCAGTATTCCATTTAGAGATTTAACTAATTCCTATACTAAACGGGAAAGTATTGCTCGACTTATCGATAAATTGGATGTTGCCGCGAGTATTCGATACCAAAGAACGATAGAAGACACGTATTGTAATGTGTACACTTTCGATTATTGCTATTTCTCTAAAGTTTATGTTCCCACTGTTTGGTGGACAGATGAAGCCCTACAAAAAGTGTTAGATGGCAATGAGGTCGAAGTTATCTTTGGGGAAACCGTAGATCATATTTACTCCAGCGCCATACACGATTGGTTTTTGAAATGGGGAGCCAGTTTTGGTTGGAAAAGGATGTATAACGTTCATGATATTCAAAATAAGGTTAATGCCGAGGGAGGAATTGGAATAATTTGTGCCAAAAGAAAAGAAAAAGGACTATCCGGACATATCGTTCCTGTAGTACCCGAAACAGCTTTAAATAAAGCCTACAGAGAAAATGATGTTGTGCTATATCCACTGCAATCACAAGCAGGAAAATTGAATTACAATTATTTCGCGGAAGTTAAGAAAGATTGGTGGAATGACGAACTCTATTCCTCCCATGTGTTTTATTACCATGACTAAATAATGTACAGTCAATTCCTTGGACAGAATCCCGAAATCTCTCCTAAAATTATTTTTACTCTTTTTAAAATAATCCTCAATTAGCATTCACTCTTTTTCTTTAATTATCATCCGATTGGCCACTTGGAAATCACATAATAATTAAGTACTTTTGCCACTTGAAAAATGCAAGAATAGCTAAAGCTGTAATTAGGCTATTCATCTTCTTAATTTATTGATATAAAAGTAATTGAAAACAAAACTAATTTTATAACTACATTATAAAATTTTACTTTTTATCAATCGTTCAGTCGATACAACCGCACGATTTCTGAGACTGAAATTTAATTCCTGTCGTTTAAAAGGTACAAAACATTTTTGAGGGTTAAAAAATAATCACACCTAACCCTGTAAAACACTGTTTAAAAGCAATTTAAAACGAATTAAATCCTGTTTTCAAATAAAAAAGACAATAACTATTAAGTCCATCAACCATTAAAAAAAAGAACTCGTATAAATGAAAGAAAATCAGACAAAAAAATATTATTGGGGAATTGGATTAGAAAACGAAACCTACATGCAATTTGAAGAATCCTTAATAGTATCTGGTGAATTTATACAAGAAAAAATTGGTTTTGAGAAATATAGTATTGATTATAGAAAATGCTACAAACCGGAAAGCTTAACTCCTGTATTAAAAAAGGCATTTTCTTTGAATGAAAATTATAAAGTGAGCCGAATGATGAATAGTCATTCCTTAGAAAAACTGGATGTAAACTATCAACACAAAACTTTATCAGCTGCAAAGCCGCTAATTGAGAATACGGATACTACTGCAGTGATCTTACCGCCACTTGACAACCCTGACTACCTAGGAAAATCTATCATGGAACTTTTCCTTGAGGACCAACCTTATAATATTCAAAGTATGATTACCCAACGGAATAAAACAATGGGTTCTGTACATTTTGACGGTGATTCTATCGAATTTGTTACAAAATACTTTGAAAACCGAACCATTGTCGATTCTTGTAAAGAGTTAAAAGCGACCAAAAAATTATTCCTCGATACCATAAATGAATCAAACGTTATAAAAGAAAAATTAAATTTTCCAGATTACAACAACGGTCTTAATATGTTTATGACCAATCAGGAAAACCTAGTTTTGTTTAATAATGGGACGTACCATTTTCACATCACTTTACCCACATTAACAGAAGACAGCAGAATTGTAGATTATAAAGATTTTGATAAAACACATTCTAATGCAATTTATTTGCTGCAATGGTTCGAACCATTTTTCATCGCAACCTTAGGAAGTCCAGATATTATGGGAGTAATAAGTACTAAGTATGATTTAGACAAAAAATTTACTTTGGGCTCTATGCGTAATGCCATGTCTCGTTATATTGGGGTAGGCACTTATAATAAATCGATGCCGAAAGGAAAAATACTAACGTATAATGTAGACGATTTTAGAAAACTGCTAAAGTTTGAACAAGAACAAAATATTTGGTGGCGTGATCAGATTCAATCTGAGATGGAATATGAATTGCTTTCGGAAGTGGGACTTGATTTCAATCAGGAAAAAATGTACCAAAGCGGTTTCGAATTCAGAAGTTTTGATGAATTTCCGGCACAGTATTTAAATGATGTTCTTTTTTCCATTATTTTAATCTGCGAGCACGCATTAAACTTACCAGATGTGCAATGGGGACATGACAGTGTAGCTTGGAATAATTTAGTTTTTAAAACCTTAAAATACGGTTATTTAACTGAAATAAATGAAGAAGAAAAGAATGAAGTTTTAATTTTATTACAGTTACTCAATCCTGTTGACAATAACTATAAAACGCTTAAAGCCGAATTTGAAGCGATAGTATTGCTGGACGAATTTTTCTTCAAAATTTTAGAAGTTTTCCATGAAAAGTACAAAGACAATAATGTATGTATAGATTCAATGTATGGACAAAAAACAAGTTTCCCTCCTAAATGGGACAACTTTAATAAATACCAAACGGAACAACATATGCAGCAAATTGGCTCTTTCTTTAAAAATTAAATCAATTGTATAGAAATTGGTAAAATCGGCAAAGAGTTACAAAATTTCCCGACTTTGCTAACAAAATGTCATGTAAACAATACAAAACCTAGAACCACGACGATACTCTTTATTTTCGTGGTTTTTTTATACCTCTATTTTTAATTTAAAGTTCGGCAGTTATTTGTACTAAGCATTTCAAGTGCGAAAGTTTTTCTGTTAACAGGTATGAAATGGAGTAATTATAAATTCCCGTTCTATTTAGTAGAAAACCAGCAGAAAGGAATTAAATTTAAATAAAAACAGCCTTGACTTTAGAAGTCAAGACTGCTTTATTCTAGGTCAAAGTATGAAATAACCCAGTAACAATTTAATCTAAAAATAAGTTAGCTCTACAATTTAATTGGAGTATTGTTAATGATCAACCCTTATCTCATATAACACTAACTAACTTGCAATAATTCTAATAAAAATAAAAATTCAATTATGAAGTCACAAATCTAAATCAAATCTGGTATGAGTAAATCACTTTTTAGATAAGCATCCTTTATATGTAGACAAATGACGTTTATCTATAGACAATTGTATTTTTCATTCCGCCTCCAATGAATTTGTATATTATTAGCTATGTAGTAAGTTGCTTTCTGTATAAAGTATCGCAAAAAATACTGCTCATTTAAGCTAATAATAACAATAGAGTTTTACATCAAAGTCTTTCTTTTGCCATTTAACAAGATTAAATAAAATATTAATCAAATTTCTTATTTTACATTTTATTTTATATTCAATAAATCATATATTTACTCTGATTTCTTCGTTGTAGGAAGCCCACCTATCTTCTCATAGTATCGAAACATATTAAGAAATTTAGGTACCCATTTAAAACAAAAGCCCCAATTTAATCTTATAACGCCTGTTTATAAGAGCCTCTATTAACCTAAAAAACTATCTATGTTCAATCATAGTTCTATAAATTCTGAAATTTTAAAAAAAAGGGCCTACAATCTGCGTTGGGCATCAGTCCCTGAAGGAGTAATTCCACTAACAGCTGCCGACCCCGATTTTCCTTGTGCTCCAGAAATTGCGGAATCTATTGCTCGTTTTGCCAAGGAGCGCTACTTTAGTTACGGACATCCTGAAGGAATGCCAGAATTCAAAGAAAGTGTGGCTGCTTTTTTCCAAAAAAAAAGAAATATTCCAGCAAATCCGGCTTTTATAATTCCAGTCGATAGCGCTGCTTATGGAATCTATCTTATCAGTAAAACATTCCTAAAAAAGGGTGATGAAGCCATTATTTTTGACCCGGTAGATTTTCTTTTTAGGTATTCTATTGAAGCGGTTGGTGGTGTTGCAGTTCCATTTCCTATTGGAACGAATATAACCCATATGAATTTTGAATTATTCGAAAAATTAATCACTCCAAAAACCCGAATGATTTGTTTATGCAATCCATTAAATCCTACCGGAAAAGTTTTTACAAAAGAAGAATTATATCTTATTGGACAATTAGCCTGTAAATACAACCTCATCATTATGTCCGATGAAATCTGGAGTGACATCGTTTATGCACCAAATGTTTTCACCAGTATGGCCGCTATCAACGAGGAAATCAGAGACCGGACCATAACCGTAACCGGATATAGCAAATCTTATGGTTTAGCAGGCTTGCGAATTGGTACTGTAATGGCATCTAACGCTATCCATTTCAAAAAATTAATGGATGCTTCACTCCACAATGCCACGATTCATGGCGCAAATATAATTTCGCAGGTTGCAGTAACCACTGCATTGAATGATTGTGATTACTGGCTTAAAAATTTTCTTTCCCATTTACACCGTATGCGAGATCTGGTTGTGACCGAAATAAATACAACTCCTGGATTTAAAAGCAACAGTCCGGACGGTTGTTATGTTGCTTTTGCTAACATTACGGATACCGGAAAATCAAGCCAAGAAATTCACGATTTATTGTTGAAAAATGCTAAGGTTGCAATAGTTCCTGGGCTGAAAGAATGGTTTGGTGAAGGTGCGGATGGTCATATCCGAATGAGTTTTGCCACTTCAGAAGAGATACTAAAGGAAGCTTTTTTTAGAATTAAAAATACAATAGACGGTTTATGAAAGTAGTTATTATAGGCGGTGGAATTGCGGGATTAACCCTTGGTATTTTTTTAAATAAAAAGAATATAGAAGTCGTAATCTGTGAAAGAACATGGATACCCACAAACGGACATGCTTTTTTAATGCATAGTGATGCAATCGCTATTCTAAATGAACTGAAAGTGGCCTCCGAGCCAGAAGTAAAACATAAATCCATTAATTCCTACAGTTTAAAAAGACCGAAAGGAAATGAAATAAAACATTTAAAACTCAGTAACTGGAATTGCATCAAGAGAGTTGACCTTATCAAGTATCTTTACGATTTATTTCCAAAAAACCGCATTAAACTCGGAAGAGATTTTTCGCATTTTATTTATGAAAACGAGAAAGTTACTGCTGCTGTTTTCAAAAATGGTGACGTTGAATATGGTGATGTATTTGTGGGTGCCGATGGAGGAAATTCAATGGTACGGGAAGCTATTTTTGGTAGTATCGAGACGACTCCAGTTGAAGTAAAAGAAATTGTAGGTGTTTGTAAATGCACCACTATTCAAACTAATTTTTTAAGCAATTTCAATAAATTCCAGCATAAGACTAAAGGATTGGCTTTTGGTTATATACCTACTTGTGAGGAAAATGAATACGTCTGGTTTATACAATATGACACTGCTATTGCTGACTACAACGGAAATACTGCTGAGGAATTAAAACTATTTTCTAAAGATTTACTCGCTGATTTTTCGCAGGAAGCAAAAGCTATTTTAGATTCTAATACTTTTGAAACAAGTTACATCTGGAAAACACGCGACTTTGATTTGTTACCTTCGTTTCACAAAAAAAATGTTGTCTTAATAGGTGACGCTGCACATCAAGCATTACCATTTACCAGCGCCGGAACAACAAATGCTATCCTCGATGCCAAAGTACTTGCCGCTACTCTTTCTGAAATTTCAACTATTGAAAAAGCATTTACTTCCTTTTATGAAACCAGGAAAGTAGACGTATTGCAACACATCCAGTTAGGGCGCGATTTGAAAAATGAATTTACTAATCCAAGCAATAAAAGTGATGATGATATTACCGTTCCTCTAATCAAAAAAAGAGAAGTTGGAAGCATACCGGGAAAATCAAAACCCATTCAAGTCTTGTACTTTACAGACCCCATTTGTTCCACTTGCTGGGTGATACAACCCGTGCTTAGAAAATTGGAACTAGAATATGGAGATCAAATAAATATAAAATATTGCATGGGTGGATTGCTCCCTTCATGGCAGGAATACAATAAACCCAAAAAGAAAAAATTGATTTCTACGGTGTCTGAAGCAGCCAAACACTGGGATGAAGTATGCGCCTTTTATGAAATTCCAGGTGATGGTACTATTTGGAATGAAGACCCAATGACTTCTTCTTACCCTCCATCAATAGCATTCAAAGCGGCTCAAATGCAAAATGCAGATAAGGCTATTCTATTTTTGAGAAGTATCAAAGAGAAAGTATTTCTTGAAAAAAAGAATATTATAAAATGGAAACACCTGGAAAATGCGGCTTTTGATACCGGATTGGACTCCGCTAGATTATTAAAAGATTTTGAAGGGGAAGCTCCTGCGCTCTTTGAAGAGGATTTAAAATTAGCGCAACTTTTAGAGATTACAGGGTTCCCAACACTAATTTTTTACACCAGTGATTTTGATAATCAGCACGTAATTAAAGGATATCAATCTTACGACGCATTTGAAGCGATTATTAAACAATTAGTTCCCGATATTCAAAAAAATATAGTTGAAACAAACCCATTGCATTTGTTTTCACGATTTTCAACGATGACGACTAAGGAGCTTTCTATAATTTATAATATAACGATGGAACAAGCCGAAATGATCCTTGATGAGTTATATCAAAAAGGAGCCATTGACAGGTATCAAAATAAAAATGGAAATATATGGATCAGTAAGGAAAAGCAGGAATATTGAACGCAATAGTTTCTTATTTTTTTTCCAATTTCATGAAATTTGTCACCTCTTCAAAACGGTCGCTCCATGGCCAGAAATACTGCAACACCATAGGTATATGTTTTTTATTTAAGGCAATTGGAGTTACTTGAGGTTGAAAAGAATGCAGTGCGCTCAAGAAACGATTATTCCCTACTTTAATCGAAGAATATGTTTTATCCCCTACATAAATTAAAAAAGGAGGGGTGTTTTTATTTAGAAAATAAATTGGAGAGGCATCTTTCCATTTTGCAGGAATTGTAGTCCAGGTAGCTATGTAATCCTCTGTTGCAGTAGGGGGGTTTTCTTCTAAATATTTTTTCATGTCTAGCCCGGCTGCATCGTTTAATATTATTCCGGATATCGTCGCTGAATCAATTCCATATTTAGGATTCATTACCGCCAGAGCTACAAGATGACCACCTGCCGAGTGCCCTGTGACGTAAATCGAATTTGGATTCCCATTGTACTTGATACTATTGTTTTTTGTCCATCGTATAACTTGAGCTACTTCCTGCGCCATCGCATCATAATCTGCATTAGGACTTAAGGTATAATCCGGAATAACAGTAATAACGCCTTTGCGTGCAAAATTCCTCCCTAACAAATCATAAGTCCCTTTTCTTCCGCTATTCCAGTTTCCTCCGTGTACAAAAATTAAGACCGGAAGTCGTTTTGATTTAGAATTTCGAGGTACAAAAACATTCAATTTAGGAGTAGATTCAACAGTAGCGACTGTCGATGCCTTTAAATAAGAAACATCCGTAAACTTTTTACTAGCGCAACCCACAAACAAAAAACCAGATAATAAAACTATTACAGTACAAGATAAACGCATTTTCTTTTTTTTACGAATATAAGACTTCTTAAATTTCCATTTACCAATGCTGTTAAAGTTTTTTCCTTAGCACATGGTCCGCAATTGGGTGGTCAGATAGTTTGCGACTGGAAATGAAACAACTAAACAAGAACGTTGGTGTCACGACTGTTACTCTTTATTATATCAACACAGGAATGTTTGACGGTATAAAATCAGTAGCACCTACTTTAAATCCGGATAAAGTTGCCCAAAAAATTATTACTGCAATTGAGCACCAACGCTTTTTTTTAAGTATGCCATGGAGCGTTGGTTTTGTTCGATTTTTCCGATGGGTACTACCTACTTAGTTTTTTGATTGGTTTTTAGGCAAAGTCATGGGCGTATAACCGACAATGCATCATTTCAAAGGAAGGCAATAATGTTATTCCAATTTTCATTTTTAAACCAAAACATTTAAGGAAGCAAGCCTACAACACTAAAAAATTATTTTTAAGTTTTGAAAAAAAAAGCCGCTTTAAAATTAATAAAGCCGCTTTTGCATTTATCTAAAAAATTAATTGAATTTTGCGGCTACATATTCAATCAAACTATCATCACTCATTTTATTAGCAGTACTTTCTTTTGTTTCAACATTTTTGTACTGTGGAGTCTCGTGCAAATATTTAATAAATTGCTCTTGTGCAACTCCAGGTCCTGTTACATGCAGTTCATCTACATTTTGAATGTGAGCTGTAATGTTTTTGAATAACTTGTGAAGTGAATCTCTTTCTGCATTATTCGCTGCATTTTCACTTGAGTTACGCACTTGAGGATCTACTTTTTCATGAGCTAAAATTACGAAATCGCCTGTATCTACATTTTCCCTACCTACAATAGATGCATGTTCGGAATCCATCCAAACACCAAACTGTTTTTTGTTTTTATCTGACATAATATTTATCTATTTTATTAATACTTACCCGTTGGGTGTAATTAAATGATTTGATTTTTGATATTATTTATTGGTCTATCAAAGATAAATTTATTGATATATTGAACCAATGTTAATGCTGTTATTTTTGCTAAAATTCTTGT
>NZ_JBHZPY010000022.1:0-16059 GCF_042787235.1 Flavobacterium zhoui | reverse complement strand
ATGCAGGAAGACTCCTAAGCCAAAAACAGAAAATAAATAGTCAATTAGAAGAAATCATTGTCGCAAACACTTATGATGAGCTAGGGCAATTGATCAGTAAAGGCGTTGGGGGAAATATCAACCAATCGCGTTTGCAAACAGTAGACTTCAAATACAACATTCGCGGATGGCTCAAAAACATCAACGATGTGAATGCTATTGGAACCGATTTATTTTCTTTTCAAATGAATTACAATGACATTGCCGATGTTTCTAAAAAATTATATAATGGAAACATAAGCCAAACCCTTTGGAAAACGGCGAATATCGATGCTAGTGTAAAAAACTACGTTTATACCTATGACGCTTTAAATAGATTAACCAATGCCACCGATAATTTAAACAAGTTCAATGAGAGTTTAGGTTATGACAAAAACGGAAACATTACTAATCTGACAAGACTTGGTGAGATTGTAGCGGGAGTTCCTGTAATTACTAATCCATCTGATTTTGGCGTAATGGATAATCTAACCTATACCTACGATGGAGGTAACAAACTTCAGATAGTAACCGACAGTGCTAATGATTCTTATGGATTTAAAGATGATTTTATAGGCTCAGCTGCTGACACCAGCATCGATTATACTTATGACAGCAATGGCAACATGATAACCGATACCAACAAAAGCATTGGTGCCATAGCTTATAACTTCCTAAATTTACCCACGCAAGTTACCATAGCAGGGCAAAACATTAATTATGTCTATGATGCCACAGGGGTAAAACAGAAAAAAATAGTAAGCGGTATCACTACCGATTATGCAGGAGGATTCATTTACGAAAATGGAAATATGAAATTCTTCTCTCAACCTGAAGGGTACGTAGCCAATAATTCAGGAACTTTTTCATACATTTACCAATACAAAGATCATCTAGGAAATGTAAGATTAAGTTACAATGATGTTAGCACAACAAGTACTCCATCGTTGCAAATTGTGGAAGAAAACAACTATTATCCTTTTGGATTAAAACACAAAGGGTATAATAGTGCTTATGTTAGTGGGAATGGAAATGCTACGGCACAGAAGTATAAGTACAACGGAAAGGAACTTCAAGACGAGTTAGGGCTTAACATGTATGACTACGGAGCAAGGAATTATGACCCTGCTTTAGGGCGTTGGATGAATATTGACCCGTTAGCGGAAACTTCAAGACGCTTTTCCCCATATACATATGCTCTTAACAATCCAATCTATTTTATTGATCCTGATGGGATGCAAGCTGATGATTGGAAAAAAGACAGTAAAGGAAGACTTACTTATGATGAAAATCTTACTAAAGAAAATGCATCTACTCAACTAAAAGAGGGGGAAAAATATGTAGGAACAACAGCAACAGAATATGTTCCTACCACAGAAGGAGTTGGAGAGTATAATTTAGATTATAATTCTAATGGTTCAATTTCAACTTCAACTGTTGCTAGTTCGCAATCAGGCTCTATGGAGATTGATACCGAAAAAGTTGGAAATACTACTGATGCTGTTGGCGTAGGAATGGGAGCGCAAGAAGTCGTTTTGAAAATGGCTGACCAAACAGAATTAACTTCAGCAGCTAATAAATTATTAAAAGGAACTGAAATATTAGGCAAGGCTGCTGGAGTTGTTAGTGCTGTAAGTTCAATTGTTGAAGCTTATGAAAACCCAACTACTGCTAACATTCTTAAAGCAACAGTTAATACTAGTTTACTGGCCCTAAGAGTTAATCCATTGATAGGTCTGACAATAGGTATATTAGATGTAACGGGAGTTACAGATGAAATATATAAAAGCGTGGGAAATAAATTAGATAAAACCGTTTTGAAAAATTAGATAATAATGAAATATATAATTTACTTGTTTTATAGATATTATAATAAAGGGGCAACTATTAGGATACCTTATGAGAGTGCAATATTTGCAGTTCTACTACTGTTATTTATCAATGTTATGTCTTTAATGATTTTGCTAGTCCCCAACCTAACGGAAATTATATTCACAAATCACACAAGAACTGAATTATATATTTATTCGACAATTGGTGTTTTGCTAGGATATTTTTTATTAACAAAATTAGTCCCTAAAGATGAAATTTACCAACTTAAAAATACACGAAAAAATGTGAATTCACACAGTTGGTTTTTATTTCTATACTTTATTGCATCCTTTTTATTTTTAATGGTTATTATTATTCGTAATAAATAATATTTAAGGGTTAATAACCCCAGATGGCACGAGCAAAAATAACCGCAAAGGCTAGTCGAGTTTCCAAACTCATACCCACAAACAAAGTCAATAAAAAAGCAACTCTATACGGGTTGCTTTCTGTTTTATAATGTCGCTACATTTTTAGCAAAAAAGTCTTTAAATTTTTTATTGGTGAGCATCTTATCACTGCTTCTCACACGATACTTTTATAAAAAAGGTTCCATATAAGGAATTGATTCAAAAGTGAGGCTGTTATGATATTATCAAAATAAAGCACGGATACTTTGAAGCTATAAAAACCAATGTAAGAGAAAAACCGGCATTGGTTTTTTACTATTCCAATATTACTTACAACCTTTACAGCTATTTTGTTGGTTGTCTGATATTCTCAGGGATTTATGCTCAAAGAAATGGCTTTTATAGCTTTTTAAAGCTATGAGTTTTCCTAAAAAAGTTTCTTGAGGTGTATTTCCTTGTAAAGAGAGTTGTGGGCGTATCGTGTTATAAGTTAATACATCTGCCACTAAAGCAGTTTCAAGTTGTTTACTGTTGGTTAGATTTTGTGGCAACAAAAACTGATGCTTGATGATTTTATTGAACGCCTCAATTTTAGAATTGGAAAAAGGAATGTCTTTTTGAGCAATTAAGTGTTTGATGTCTTGATTGGTTGTATCTAAAAAATAACGAACTGTGCTGTTTACGTTCTCCACTCCACCATCAGTTACAAAAATGATGGGCTCTTTGTTCTTGTGTTCCAAATAAGCCTGTTCTAACAAATCTCTAATGGCTTTTGGCTTGGAACTATTTTCAACGCTACAGCCTAGAATCATTTTTGAATAATGATCCATCAGAAAATGAATATAGTGTTTTTTGTCATCTGCCGTTTTCAATATCGTTATAGCCATGAGACATCCCATTTATTTACTATTCATTAAAAAAACAGATTATAAGGTGAATAAAAACATTTTTGTTACTTTTACTACAAATATTAAAACATGAAATAAGCATAACTGATATCCATAGCAAACTGCGAATGAATATATGCGATTACATGTAACAAATAAAAAACAATATAAAAACACATATGAAAAATAGCTTTTTTATACTACTGCTGTTAGTTGTCACAGCATGCCAATCCACATTAATTAAAAATGACCGATACAAGGTCTCCCCTACTACTACTGAATTAGGGAGTATCGGGCAATCAAAATCACTATTCAATCTCCAAAACAATTTCGAGGCGAGAACATTGCCTAAGCTTGAAAACAAAATCAGGGTCGCCGTTGAGCTAATTCCTTTTAACAAAAGGTTAAATAAAATATATGCCGCTAAGGCGAAGTTCAACCAAAACCAATCAAAAGTAACATATATTGACAGTCTCCCTTCAAAACCGGAATTGGTCTCGATTCGGTTACTTGATGTTACAGGTTTTGTAAAAGAATTGAATGCAGACTATAATAATGATGCCTTTAGATTACTAAATGACACTCAAAATTCTAAAATTATTTCTAGTATAGTTATCCGCTTGCCAACCGAGGACATCGCCAAAATAAGACTGGCAGACTCCTATTATCTAACAAATTCCTTAGATGCGAAATACATTCTATCCTTGTATAAACTCGGTAAAAAAACGGAGATGCTAGATTTAAATTCAGGAACAGTAGTTGCCTATCGATTAAGCCGTTTTTGTTGGGGCGCTACTGAAAGAGGCAAATGGTATATAGCGGATATAACAGAGGGTAATACTCGTTGTAAAGGAATTACAGAATCCAGAATTAACGAAAAGAAGAAATCTAAAAATTTGTATAGAATGTAAATTAATCAGGTATAATTATTACTCAACCCTTTTGTCGAAAGGCCAGTTCGCCCTTATTCTTTGGGATTTTGCGTAATGCATGAACCAATACACAAAGGTTTTGGGAGTATCGAGAACTAGCTTTTAGACTCTACCAATCATAAAATTAAAATGAACAAATCCTTACTCTATAAATTCCTTATCGGCATCTCGTTTTTAATGTTCTTTTCTTGTGAAGAAATTCTTTTGGAAAAAGATATTTCCAAAGAAGTGGAAGTCCTGGTCGCACCGGTAAATAATGCAAAGTTTTTTTCTACCGGAGTTACATTTACCTGGGAAAGTGTCCCCTATGCAACAAAATACCAACTCCAAATCGCAAAACCCAATTTTGCGAATCCAATGCAAATTGTATTGGATACGATGGTCACGACTACCAGTTTTACCCAACAGCTTCCTATTGGGGATTATGAATGGAGAGTGAGAGCGGTCAATAGCGCCTACAGTACGAATTATGTAAGCAGATTGGTTTCCGTTGTCAGTGATGTGGATTTTCAAAGCAACACAGTCGTTTTAAATACTCCGGCAAACAATTTAATAACAAAAACAGCACTGCAAAGTCTCTCTTGGCAGCCAATAATTGGAGCAACCACGTATCAATTCCAGGTATATGATGGAAATAATACAGTAATCAGCGATCAAACGATTACGGATACAGGTTTAAATTATACTTTTTTAGAAGGAAGCTATTTCTGGAGAGTGAGAGCAAGTAATGGGACACAACAAACATTGTATTCTTCTCACGCGGTTTTGATAGATACCATAATCCCCAACACTTCTGTATTGACAAGCCCAGCAAATGCTAGCACTACCACAAACAAAGACGTCAGTTTTCAATGGAGTAGAATCCCGATTTCAGGAAGCGTGGAAAAAGACAGTATTTACATCTATACGGATAACGCACTAACAGTCTTAAAGCTGAAAAACGAAGCAAGCAGCCCTTTTACCTCAATCCTTGGTTTTGGCACCTACTACTGGTTCACAAAATCGTTCGATCAGGCAGGAAATATGAGTACTAAAAGTACGGTTTTTAGTTTTACGATAAATTAGATTACCTATGAACCAAAAAAACACAAGATAGAAACAATAACGGAATGCCACTTAAACAAAGTCTAACGTCAGTTCAAGGCATAATTTTTATTCTAAAAAAAGTATTATTAAATGACATTACAACTATCGCGTCAGTTCGAGTGAATTTTCAGAAAATGCGGACAGCTTTTTCAAAAAATTTGTATCGAGAATCATTTTTAATAAAAATGTCAGATGGCAGTGTATTTTGTGAAATGAAATGAAACAAAAAATGTATCGAGAACCCTTTTCACCAAATGAATTCAATATAATCAATCCCAATGAAAAACAAAAAAAGCATATTCTTCTTATTGCCAATAGTACTGTTGATATGGGGTGGAGTGCTGTATCAATTTTCTTCCTTTTCAAATACCGATGATGCAACGCTAAATACATCGACAGACTTCAATATAAAACCATTTAAACTGAAAGAACGAAAGCTATTTTCGGTAAATGTAAATTATAGAGATCCTTTCCTGGGAAAAATGTACGCATCACAACAAGCTTCCAAAACGAAAAGCACTTCCAAAATAAGAAAAGAGCCAAAACCCGAAGAAACTATTGTCTGGCCAGTGATTCTTTACAAAGGAATTGTATCAGATACTAAAGACAAAATTAAAATTTATATGCTGATTATTGACGGAAAAACATGTTTAATGAAAAAAGGACAAATCGAAAATGAAGTGTTTTTGAAAGACGGTGATAAAGAATCTGTATATGTCAAATACAAAGGAAATTTGAACCTTATTATGTTGGCAGAATGAAAATAATCTACAAACTTAAATCAGGAGCCTTACAATTTACCGTTTTTGTAGCGGGATTGATCGCCTTGCTGTTAAGCGGATTGATGCTATATGCCTACACTTTTATGTATATGAAAGAGCAGTCGAAAGGTGCAATCGAAAACATTCAACTTTCAGATACGGGGATAGAGTATTTATTAAAACAGTCAGAAATCAACTCAGATACATTATCGATTGATTTCAATCAAAAAGAGAATCAGACTATCAAAGTGAATTTGTCACAGTGGGGATTTTTTGAAAAAGCATATACTATCACCCAATTCCGTAAAAAAATATTCGTGAAAACTGCTATTATAGGTTCTCTAATTAATTCCGAGAACTCCCCTACTCTCTTTCTACAGGAAACACAAAATCCATTGACAATTGTGGGAAATACTTCAATAAAGGGGATTGCGTTTTTACCCTCTCAAGGAGTAAAACCCGGGTACATTACAGGAAACAGTTATTACGGTTCGTCACTTATTTATGGTTCCATAAAAAAAAGCACCTCTACTTTACCTAAACTTGAAAAGAGTGTTACCAATGCTCTGTTATTTTATTTAAAAGATTATAAACCAATGATTCAAGGGGATTATATCAATTTGGAAACCAATCGAAGAATTGTCAATTCATTCAAAACAAACACAAAGGGAACATATTCTAAAGAAGCAATCGTATTAGCAAATAGGGAAATCACAGGAAATATTATTATTAAGTCAGACACTTTAATTAGCATCAAAAGAACCGCTGTACTGAAAGATTTAATTCTGATTGCCCCAATTATTGAAATTGAGGAAGGCACAATAGGAAATTTTCAGGCAATAGCCTCCAAAAGAATTACCGTTGGAAAAGCATGTAAACTAAGTTATCCATCCGCTATGGTGCTGTTTCAAGACAATAAAGACAATCTGAACATACGATCTGCGAACCCATTCGATAACCAAATTTTTATTGACTCAGGAACTATAATAAAAGGCAGCGTGTGTTATTTTCAAACCAAAGAACTTCCCGATTTCCATACCCAAATGGTATTGGAAAAAGAGTCAAGAATAAAAGGACAGGTCTATTGTAATGGTAATTTCGAGTTAAGAGGTACCGTTTCAGGGTCTGTTTACACCAAACAATTTGTTGCCAATCAGTCCGGTTCTATATTTGTAAACCACATATACAACGGAACAATTGAAAATGAAAATATCCCCACTTTTTTTGGTGGAATGGTACTCGAAAACGAACCGAAAACAATTATGAAATGGTTGTACTAAAAAAAATCAAATCGGCAACCTTGGTCGAAGTCATTGTGGCTTCGGTGCTAATTGTCATCATATTTATGATTGCCAGTTTGGTATTGAATAATCTGCTATTGAATACATTTTCTAAAAACACACATCCGATAGAAAACAGATTGAATGAATTGGAATACGAAAGACAAAACGATTTAATAAAATTACCCTATGAGGAAAACTATAAAGGCTGGGGCATTACAATTACGACAGACAAAACAGATTCAACAGCGGAGCTCATTTTTTTAGCCATTAATGAGAAAAACAAAAAGCAAATTTCAAGACGGCGAATCTATGTCAAACAATAAGATAAAATCATTCACACTCCCGGAATTACTGGTGGTGATGATTATAACCGTAATTGTCGTAGGCATGGCTTTCAGCGTATTGCGATTAGTGCAGAAACAAATTCATGCCATTCAGACGAATTTTGAAAAAACAAGCAGTTTGGCACTTTTCGAACAACGATTATGGCAGGATTTCAACGAAATGAATGCCATTCAATTCAGTGAAAAAGAAAACAGCCTTCTTTTGGAGTCTGAAATGGATACGGTAGTGTATTCCTTTCAGGAAAATTACGTACTTAGAAATAAAGATACCATTAAACTACAATTAGTGGCAAATAAATTATTTTTCAAAGGAAAAGAAGTAAAGGAAGGCGATGTTGATGCGCTGTCGATTTCAGCAAAATCGGAACTCCCTGATTATGAAATTTTTGTTTCAAAGAAAAATGACCTAACCCTTTTTATGAATCCTCAAGATGGCCTTTAAATTAGAAAACACGCAAAATAAAACGACTCTAAAAATCAAGAATCAGAATAGTATAGAAAATATTCTGAAAAAAGAAATTGTACTTTTTGGACAAGGTTTTAATAATAAAAAGAAACAAGCTTTTTATCAGGAATTGGCCGTTTTACTTAAAGCAGGCATTACTTTTAAAGAAGGATTAAACTTAATTGTAGAATCATTAAAGAAAAACGCTGACAAAGAACTCATACAATCTATAGTGAATGATGTCATTAACGGAAAACCTTTTTCTGAAGCATTATTAGCCTCTAAATCTTTTTCGGAATATGAATACTATTCCATACAAATAGGTGAAGAAACAGGAACGACAGCACAAGTATGCCAGGAATTAGGAATGTTTTTTGAGCGCAAAAACGAGCAAAAGCGCATTATCATTGCGGCCCTTACCTACCCTGCTATTGTCATGACAACGGCAATTATTGTGGTGGTGTTTATGTTGAGTTATGTGGTTCCGATGTTTCAGGATATTTTCAGACAAAATAATGTGGAACTGCCCATGTTGACCAAAATCATAGTCAAACTTTCTGCAGCTACCAAAACATATGGCGTTTATGGCCTACTGCTTATTTTTCTACTAATTATTTTAGGTAGAGTATTCAAGGACAACCCACAATTCCGTAAAATAACACATCATTTAGTATTGAAAATTCCCGTTTTAGGAACATTTATGAACAAAGTATATTTGGCGCAATTTACACAAGCCGTAGCCTTGTTAACCACGGCAAAAGTGCCGCTTTTGAATAGTATTCAAATGGTAAAAAAAATGATCCGTTTCGTGCCACTGCAAGAGGCACTCGACAAAGTGGAAAACAGCATCCTGAAGGGAAATAGCCTGAGTGCAAGCCTGAAAGAAAACCCATTGTTCGACAACAGAATCATATCCTTGGTCAAAGTAGCCGAAGAAACCAACCAAACCGAATATGTGTTCAAGCAACTAAGCGAACAATACAATCAAGAGGTAGTTCAACAATCTAAAACAATGACTACCGTTTTAGAACCCTTAATAATATTATTTGTGGGTGTTCTTGTCGCTGTTTTATTGGTCGCGATGTACTTGCCGATGTTCCAGTTGAGCAGTGCGATTGGGTAAATAAATTATAATTAAACATAATTAAATTTTAAATAATTATTTACACATGGCCTTGCTATGTTAAATTAAAATTTGTAACATTGTTCAGAAAATATTTATAATAAAATGTTTTGTATTAGATTATGCTATCTTAAAAAGTAAAGTAAAATTACTAATAATTATAACTTTTTCAAAAACTTAATATTGAAAATTATATAGTGTAATATTAGGATAACTTTAAGAGTTTTCGGTTAAACGAAATTTACACAAAAAACATAATATAAAAATTATACCATTTAATAAATATAAACTACAAGTAAACCTGCAATATTATCTTAAAATCAATTATTTAATATATTATGAATTTAAAATTTACCTATCAAGCTATATTCTTTATTTCGCTACTTTTACTGTCAACTATATCTTTTGCACAAAGTGACGATAAACCAAGTAAATATTTTCCTAATGTAGTACCTCCACCGCCAAATAGTGCTAGTTTGGGTTTATATGGACAAGTTCCTTTAAATCAATTTACCGGAAGTGCAACGGTATCTATTCCGTTACTAGAAGTAAAATCAAACAATTTGACTATGCCAGTTTCATTGTCTTATTCATCTGATGGTATAAAAGTAGATCAATATGAATCTAATGTTGGAATGGGTTGGGTATTAAATGCAGGAGGAGTAATTACAAGACAAGTCTTCGATTATCAAGATAATTATAATGGTCGAATGCAAAAGCCAAATACAGCACCAGATTCAAATGAGATGATTGCTTTTTTAGACCAAGCTTCAACTGGACTTCAAGTAGACACACAACCTGATATTTTTTGTTACAACGTAAATGGAATGTCTGGCAAGTTCTTTTTAGACAATACTAATACACCTGTAGAAATTGAAGCATCCGGGTTAAAAATTGAAATTACAGCTGATTTTTTGTCTATGGGTTTTGCACCAAACAGTTTGCCTGAAATTACAATTACAGATACAAAGGGTATAAAGTTCTATTTCGGTGGACTTAACGCAATAGAATCAAGCTCTTCAAGGCGTATTTTTATTGAAAATCCAGGACCAATTTCAGATGATGTTAAAACATCTTGGTATCTCACTAAAATTGAGGATCCATCGACAAATAATCAAATTACGCTGAATTACGATTCAAGATCTATTACTTATGTCACCGGTAATGAACAAAGTTTAGAATATACTTATGCTGGCGGAGCTAAATTATCTTCCGCCTTATATAACTATCAATATAAATCTTATGCAACTGAATCTATTTTAAAAGAAATAAATAGTAATAATTGTAAAGTGGTATTTGGCAATTCAAAACGATTTACGGATCCAGATTTTCCTCTATTTAAAGTGGACGACATCAGTTTCTTTAATCTGCAAGGAGCATTGATAAAAAAAATAAAATTTGATTATGTCGAATATAGCGGGAATAGTTTCCCAAATAGTTACAATCAGTCTCCGGATTATTTTAAAAAACGTTTTTATCTAAAACAAATTAATGAATTTAGTACAAATAGCAGTCCTATTACTCATCAATTTGAATATTATTCCCCTGAAAATTTACCTGCTCGTTTTAGTTTTGCTAAAGATAATTATGGAGTTTTCAATGGTAAAACAAACAGTAGTTTAATTTCTGACGAAATTGTTATTCCTTACTCTGTAGTAAAAGCTTCATTTTCGGATGGAAAATTAGCCTATAGGAGATCGGATAAAAATTTTGGTTATTTTGGCTTGCTAAAAAAAGTAATTTATCCGACTAAAGGCACAACAACACTTGAATACGAGCCACACGTAAGAGGTACAGAAAATAGACCCATTTATCCAGTGGAAACCCAATTTGCTTTGAGTGTGTTAACTAATGATATAGATTTGTTTAATAACACGAATACCGCTTCTATTCATTCCTCAATAGAACAAACTATAAAAATAAATGGAAATGTAATTAATAATTGCAGTGGTACGAATCCTTATTCGTTGCAATTAAAACTTGAAATAAGAGATTTATCGAATGGTGTACTTGTTAATTTTTATAATAATGCTTCAAATTTAGATGCGCCAGTCTTGATTGGAACATCATATACCATTACAGCCAATCCCAGTTCTACAAATGATGTTTTTACATTGCAGGCTGATAAAGATTATTCAATAAAAATTACTCTTTCAAGACCGTGTATGTTCGGAAATGTCTATTTTAATTACTTTAGCAGTCCAATAACTTTTCAAACAATAGAAAAAGAAATAGGGGGATTTAGAATAGCTAAAACAATTAAGAATAGCGCTATAAGTAGTAATTTGGAAATTGAAAAATACTCTTATAACCCTTACGATTGTGTAACTTGTCAATCGGGTTATTATATAAATCAGGCCCCTATTGCTTATATTAGAAAAATAGAAAGAGCAAATTTATGTGAAACTCCGAACCAAAGGACATTATTTTCTGTAGGTAGTTCAAATTTGGCCAGAATATATTCCTCCCAAAATGCTCAATTTGGCTATGAATACGTAACTAAAAGCTACGGAAATAATTTTGAAAATGGAGGCGAAGAGTTTAAACATGAAATTATTCAAGACGGCTTGCCCATAACAAAACAAGGGGAGTTTGACATTACAACACCTTTTACAAATGGTTTTGGTTCAGGTAGATTATTATCGCATAAAATCTTTAATTCTACATTCAAAAAATTAAAAGAAACCGTTAACCAATATGAACATAATACTGCAAAAGACAAGTCCGTCACGGGTTATAATGCATACAAGAGTTCTCAAAATTATTCCTACGAAGGTGCATATGGTGTAAATCCTCCCGTTTGTAATTCATTTCTTAGTTGGGATCAATATACTTATAGTGAGTATTCTTTACGTTCGCAATGGAATTATTTAAAACAGTCTGTTGAAACGCAATATGATTTAAATGGTTTAAATCCAATCACAAATACAACGACTTATACTCACAGTAATCCTTCACATTTACAGTTAACCTCACAAAACACGACAAATTCTAAAGGCGAAACTTTTGAAACCAAATATTACTATCCACAAGATCCACAAATGGTTAGTGAACCTTTTGTAAATGAGATGATAGTAAAAAATATGATTGGCTCGCCAATAGACTCACAAACTTTTAAAGGAGGCGAGAAACTATCAGAACAAAAAACGGAGTACGGCTATGATCCTTCAACCTCAAATTTGTTACTTCCCAAATATATTTATGTTAAAAAAGGGGCAGGAACTATCGATAAAAATACAGACAAAAAAACAACCTATAATCAATACGATACAAACGGGACCTTATTACAATATACTCCTGAAAGTGGAACACCTGTGACAATCATCTGGGGTTATAACAAAACACAGCCCATCGCCAAAATAGAAAATGCCACTTATAGCCAAATTGCCGCACAAGTAGTTAATTTGCAAAATTTATCAGACGCTGATAATGATAATTGCATAACCGCTACTTGCAAAGAACAGCTACTAAGAAATGGTTTAAATTTATTTAGAAATTCACTTCCTAGTAATACACTAGTAACGACCTACACTTATAATCCATTAATTGGGGTGACCAGCATAACAGATCCAAAAGGATTAACTTCATATTATGAGTACGACCAGTTCAATAGATTAAAGTTTATTAAAGATCAAGATTTAAATATCTTGCAAAGATATTGTTACAATTACAAAGGCCAGCAGATTGATTGTTCTGACACAAGTTCTACTTCTGTAATTACCTATACTAGTGCAGCCAAAAGCGGGACATTCACTAAAAACACTTGTGCTGCAGGTGGTTTCGGATCATCAGTAACTTACATAGTGGCCTCTGGTGCATATTCTTCTTCACTCTCCCAAGCAGATGCAGATGGCAAGGCTCAAAATGATGTTAATAACAATGGACAGACGTATGCCAACACCAATGGAACCTGTACTTTCAGCAGTATGGCTCAAAGTGGTTCATTTACAAAAAACAACTGTGCCTCTGGTGGCGTTGGATCTACTGTCCCTTTTAGTCAAGCTGCAGGTGCTCAAACATCAACGATTTCTCAAGCAGATGCCGATTCAAAAGGATTAACTTTATTCAATACTAACGGACAGGCTAACGCAAATACCAATGGAACCTGTACTTTCAGCAGTATGGCTCAAAGTGGTTCATTTACAAAAAACAACTGTGCCTCTGGTGGCCTTGGATCTACTGTTCCTTTTAGTCAAGCTGCAGGTGCTCAAACATCAACGATTTCTCAAACAGATGCCGATTCAAAAGGATTATCTTTATTCAATACTAACGGACAGGCTAACGCAAATACCAGTGGCACCTGTACTTTCAGCAGTATGGCTCAAAGTGGTTCATTTACAAAAAACAACTGTGCCTCTGGTGGCCTTGGATCCAGTGTTCCTTTTAGTCAAGCTGCAGGTGCTCAAACATCAACGATTTCTCAAGCAGATGCCGATTCAAAAGGATTAACTTTATTCAATACTAACGGACAGGGTAACGCAAATACCAATGGAACTTGTACTTTCTCAAGTGCAGCTAAAAGCGGTTCGTTTACAAAAAACAACTGTGCCTCTGGTGGCGTTGGATCCAGTGTTCCTTTTAGTCAAGCTGCAGGTGCTCAAACATCAACGATTTCTCAAGCAGATGCCGATTCAAAAGGATTATCTTTATTCAATACTAACGGACAGGCTAACGCAAATACCAATGGAAATTGTACTTTCAGCAGTATGGCTCAAAGTGGTCCATTTACAAAAAACAACTGTGCCTCTGGTGGCGTTGGATCTAGTGTTCCTTTTAGTCAAGCTGCAGGTGCTCAAACATCAACGATTTCTCAAGCAGATGCCGATTCAAAAGGATTATCTTTATTCAATACTAACGGACAGGCTAACGCAAATACCAGTGGAACCTGTACTTTCAGCAGTATGGCTCAAAGTGGTTCATTTACAAAAAACAACTGTGCCTCTGGTGGCGTTGGATCCAGTGTTCCTTTTAGTCAAGCTGCAGGTGCTCAAACATCAACGATTTCTCAAGCAGATGCCGATTCAAAAGGATTAACTTTATTCAATACTAACGGACAGGGTAACGCAAATACCAATGGAACTTGTACTTTCTCAAGTGCAGCTAAAAGCGGTTCGTTTACAAAAAACAACTGTGCCTCTGGTGGCGTTGGATCCAGTGTTCCTTTTAGTCAAGCTGCAGGTGCTCAAACATCAACGATTTCTCAAGCAGATGCCGATTCAAAAGGATTATCTTTATTCAATACTAACGGACAGGCTAACGCAAATACCAATGGAAATTGTACTTTCAGCAGTATGGCTCAAAGTGGTCCATTTACAAAAAACAACTGTGCCTCTGGTGGCGTTGGATCTAGTGTTCCTTTTAGTCAAGCTGCAGGTGCTCAAACATCAACGATTTCTCAAGCAGATGCCGATTCAAAAGGATTATCTTTATTCAATACTAACGGACAGGCTAACGCTAATACCAATGGAACTTGTACTTTCTCAAGTGCAGCTAAAAGCGGTTCGTTTACAAAAAATAATTGCGCCTCTGGTTACACAGGATCACCTATAAACTATAATGTAGTTGCAGGCTCCTATAACTCTACTATTTCACAAGCTGATGCTGATAGTAAAGCCCAAGCGGATGTAAACAATAATGGTCAAAATTATGCTAATGCAAACGGAACTTGTACACAAATAGGTGACACTACTGCGCCATCAACTCCAGCAATAACATCATCCTCTAGAACAACTAAGCCTTCTGTAATTATTAACTGGACAGGTTCTACCGATAACGTTGCTGTTACAGGATATGAATTATGGAGAGATGTAAATCAATCAGGGACTTTTTCTTTGATTGCCACACCGACTACTTCCCCATATACAGATGTATATATAACTGCTGGTGTAGGAAATACCTATTCATATAAAATGAGAGCAAGAGATGCAGCTGGAAATTGGTCAGGATTTACCGCTGTTAAAGTTCAAGTTGTTCCTTAATAATTACCAATTTTAAAATGTACTTTAAATATTGTAAAAGAACCAAAAGAATACATTAAGACAATTTCAAATCTTAACATTTTAGATCAATTTTTATGAAAAAATATTTATACCTATTATTTTTCTTTGTTTCGTTTACCTATAGTTTTGGCCAAAACCTGAGTAATGATAATTTTATTTATACTGCCGCACCACAAAAAGCGGTTCAAGCAGCCAATTACTATACCTTAACTAAGGCTGATCTGATTCAAACTGTTACCTACTTTGATGGTCTAGGGAGACCTATGCAAAGTATTGCCATTGCTCAAGGAGGAAATAGCACAAATCCTGAAGATATCGTAACTTATATGGAGTATGATGCTTTTGGTCGTCAAGTGAAAGAGTATTTGCCGTATGCCTTTACAAATGCGGGGAATGAGTATTTAAAAACAGCTGCCTTAACAGCTACAAATGGTTTTTATAATACTCTAAAATATGAAAACACAGTCAATCCCTTCAGTGAAAAATCGTTGGAATCTTCTCCTTTAAACAGAGTACTACAACAAGCCGCTTCAGGAAATGATTGGGCAATGGCAAACAATCATACCATAAAACTAGAGTATCAAACCAATATAGCAAATGATGTCAAATTATATCTCGTTGCCCTTTCTTTTGCAAACAACACCTATACTCCTACACTAACAGTAAGTACTGCAAATGGTGGATTTTACTCCCCTAACGAACTTTACAAAACCATTACTAAAGACGAAAACTGGAGTGCTTCTGATCTAAACAACAAAACAACCGAAGAATTCAAAGACAAAGAAGGTCGTGTAGTGCTTAAAAGAACCTTCAATAATGGTGCTCACGACACTTATTATATCTATGATATTTACGGAAATCTGACCTTTGTTTTACCTCCAAAGGCAGAGGGTTTAACAGACATCGCTACACTAAACAACCTATCGTATCAATACACATATGATTATCGCAACCGACTG
>NZ_JBHZPY010000021.1:0-18336 GCF_042787235.1 Flavobacterium zhoui | reverse complement strand
AAGAATTTTAGCAAAAATAACAGCATTAACATTGGTTCAATATATCAATAAATTTATCTTTGATAGACCAATAAATAATATCAAAAATCAAATCATTTAATTACACCCAACGGGTTACATTTTATAAAATCCGTTCAGCAATGAGCGGATTTTTTTTTGGGCGTTACCTCGTTCCAGAACTACCTCGTTCAATTAGAACTTCTACCTAGAAACAAGGTCGGGCTATTCGCTATATCTTTTGTTCCATTTCTATTTTGCTCCGCTACTCGTTCATCTTGTCACAAAAGGATGCCACTGCTATCCCTAACGCACTTTACGACGACATAAATAATAACAAATCAAAATCTTTTAAAAAAATTTGTTTCTTAAATATATTGCTCTACATTTGTAGAGCAAACTCTATTTATGTAGAACAAATTGTTGATATGCGTAACATAATTATTTCAATCAGTATTCTTTTTTTGTTAGTGGCATGCAAAGCCAAATCCATTAACCAAAAAGTAAACAAAGAAAGAGAAGGGCTTTGGATCGAAAAATATGCCCAAGACAGTTCGCAATACAAATCAATAGGGAAATACCATAAAGGAGATCCAGTAAAAAGATGGAAGTATTACCTAAACGGAAAAATCATCATGAGAGAAAAGTACAAAGATGATTATTGTATCAGAACCAAGTACCATCAAAATGGCAAAATCGAATCAAAAGGAAAAACAAGATTTGATAATGATAGCAAATACGCACATTGGTTTTATAATGGTGATTGGAAATTCTTTGATGAAAGAGGAAAACCAATTCTAATTAAAAAATTTGAAGACGGGAAATTGATTTCTGAAATAAAGCGGCAACAGTAATTTTAAAACAACTCAATTCAACGACTAAACAAAATCAAATGCAATTATCCAACTCCGAAGAACAATTGATGGAACACCTTTGGAAACTCGATAAAGCCTTTATGAAAGACTTGCTTGAAGCATTTCCGAATCCAAAACCCAAAACGACAACCGTTGCCACACTTTTAAAAAGAATGATTGACAAAAAATTCGTGGCATACACAGAATTTGGAAACTCTCGAGAATACTATCCTTTGGTCAAAAAAACGGATTATTTTTCAAAACACGTAAACGGATTGATTAGTAATTTCTTTAATAATTCGGCATCACAATTTGCTTCTTTCTTTACCACCGAAACCAATTTGTCGGAAAGAGAACTGGAAGAACTCAAAAAAATAATAGATAGTGAACTTCAAAAAAAGAAAAAATGATAGACTTTCTAATTAAATCCTCAATTAGTTTATTTGTGCTTTTAGCCGTTTATCATCTAGTATTGGAAAAAGAAAAAATGCATGTCTTCAATCGGTTTTACTTATTGTTTAGCCTGATTTTTTCATTTGCAATCCCTTTTATAACCATAGAAGTTATGGAAGAATTATCAAAACCAATAGCAGAAAACAATACCATCCAAATAATGGAAGGAACCGCAACTCTCGCTCCAGAAACAAACTATTTACCCATCATATTAGTTAGTTTTTATGGATTGGTAACTTTATTACTAACGATTCGATTCATTGGAAATATCCAAAAAATAGTGTCTAAAATA
This sequence comes from Flavobacterium zhoui, assembly GCF_042787235.1. Taxonomy (NCBI): domain Bacteria; kingdom Pseudomonadati; phylum Bacteroidota; class Flavobacteriia; order Flavobacteriales; family Flavobacteriaceae; genus Flavobacterium; species Flavobacterium zhoui. The sequence goes on along the minus strand of NZ_JBHZPY010000021.1, from coordinate 16,740 downwards.
AAATCAAATAATCGTATTGATTACAAGAATTCAGAATTGATTTTATTAAAAGAAAAAACACTTCCACATACTTTTTTGGACAAAATTTTCATAAACGAAGCGGATTTTAATAATCGAAACATTGAGGAAGAATTATACACGCACGAATTGGTTCATGTTACACAAAAGCACACATTGGACATTTTGTTTATTGAAATACTAAAAACCATTTTTTGGTTCAACCCCATTTTTATTTTTTATAAAAAAAACATCCAACTTAATCACGAATTTCTTGCCGATGAGAAAGTTGTGACATCATATAATAACGTTCCGTTTTACCAATCTTTACTACTATCGAAAGCAAACGAGAACCAACCTTTTTACTTGGCCAGTAATTTAAATTATTTAATAACCAAAAAACGATTACTTATGATGACGAAAACCACATCAAAAACAAAATCACTTCTTAAGAAAATAGCCCTAATTCCACTTTTTACCTCCCTGATTCTCTTATTATGTATTGAAATGGTAGCACAAGGAAATAGTCAAAAAGGAGAATCTACACTTTCAAAAGACAAAAAGAAAGATACTTATTATGCAGGAGTGAGATTGATTGTAAAAGACAGCCACAAAAACATATTAATTAATAAGAAATATGAAGACTTAACATTAAATGAAAAAAGGCTTTATATCGCAGAAGTTCCCGCATCAACTAAGAAAAATCCACCTACCGCAAAAGAATTCAACAACTGGAAAAGCGATGTGAATTTTAGGGGAATTCTTGATAAAAGGGGGATTGTAAATACCGATTTAAGCCAATACACTTACAAGGATATCGCAACATATGCAAAATATGATAACATCATTCATAACGGGAAGAAATTTGAACCACATATGAATCATTTCATCTTGCAAACCAATTCCTATTTTGAGAAGCATTCAAAAAAAACAAATCAAAAGTCATATTTCAAAGTTATAGAGAAAACGATAAAGGACGGATCAATAAAGAATCCTGTCATACTTAAAGATGTATCTAAACGAAAAGATATAAGCAAAGTTATTCCAGCTAATAAAGACAAAAACAATCCTATTACGGCCATCCAACAACCGGAATTTCCTGGAGGAATGAATGAATTTTACAAATTTATGGGAGCTAATTATAAAATCCCCACAGAATTAAAAGGAAATGGAAGAGTATACATTAAATTCATGGTAGAAAAAGACGGAAGTCTTAGTGAATTCGAAATTCTTCGTGACATAGGATTTGGAACAGGAGAAGAAGCTATTCGAGTTTTAAAATTAAGTCCGAAATGGATACCTGGAAAAGATAAAGACAAACCCGTTAGAGTACAATACAGTTTACCGATTACTCTACAACAAGCAAAGTAAACTATCCTAAAAAGACAAATCCGTTCAGAAATGAGCGGATTTTTTTTTGGGCGTTACCTTCGGTCGGGCTTTCCATTATAATCTTTTTATTTTTTAAAGAAAAAAAACAAAAAGGATTTTCATTGCAATCCCTAACGCAAACTGACCGCCATAATATTTTGTTTTAAAATTTGCTTATTAGATGTACATAAGCGTAAGTGCTTTACTAAGTCTCTTTCCACATATCTTTCAAAAACTTTAAATACGGGATTTTCAGCGGCTAGTTTTACGTCTTTACCCAGACTGAACGTTACCTTGCTACTAGTGGTTTGGGATTAAATTAAGCCATATTTAAGGATTTGGCAAATCTCCCAAATACAAAACCAACTTTCAATTCAGCCTAAAGACCAAATCCGTTGTAGCTGTTACCACATGTTTTTTTTATTAATTATCGTCTATTAAATTGCAGATTTCTACAAAATCATTTTCGGATAAAATTCTAATTGCTATTCCGCTTTCAATTAGTTCTTCTGCTCTTCTATGTTTTGAACTTTTCTCATAACCAGCAAGTTTAGTATTGTCTTGAATTCCTACGACTAACATTGTTGTGTTTTTTGTAACGGAATTAGTTACTTTACAACCAATTTCAGAAGCAATTAATCCTGCTTCACTTCTTGGAATTGATAATGCGCCAGTAAAAACCAAACTCTCGCCATACAGTTGTCCTTCGGGATTTCCATCAAGGTTTATGGCAGTTGAATCTTTATAAGTAAATATTGGTTGTCCAACTCTTTTAAACCATTCTTCAATTGTCAAATTTGTAATTTCACTTGCTTTTAATACAACTAAACCAGCAACAATTGCATCTTCTAAAGCATCGTGATGCTCAAATTTTATATTTAAATATTTTGCAATATTAGATAAACCATAACCAGAATGAGCAAAATCTGTCCAAGTTCTTCTTACAATTTTAGCACTATCAAGCCATTTTGGTTTTATATGTTCTAAACCATAACAATCACAAGCTCTATTTATCGCAATCCTATCAAATGGCATATGATGAATAACAATTTTATCTTCTAAAAAGAATTTTAGTTCTTTATAAAATTCATTGAAAGTTGGTGCATTTGACACATCTTCTTCGTTAATTCCGTGAATAGACACATTGAAAGGGTCAAAATAATCTTCTGGATTTACAAATATTTTTAATTTTTCAATAATTTCTCCATTATTAAAAATTGCAATTCCAATTTGACAAATACTTGAATAATCGGCATTTGCAGTTTCAACGTCAATTGCTATGAAATTCATATAAGCTTACTAATTAAATGTAAAGTAACCTGGTCATTAATGTTTAAGCATCTTTTGTGAATATGTTCTAAAAATACTTTTTCTGTTAGCACTTTTAATTTAGTGTGCTTCTTTCCTTTTGAATTCAGTTTTTTTCCAAGCTCAACAAGTTGAGTGTCGATAATTCCACATTTCACTTCTTCAAAAATGAAATCAGAAATTATATAAAAATCTGTATCAGATGTAAATTCAGAATCAGTTGGAATTCCACCCAAATTTCCAATTACTTGAAATTGATTGTATTTTGAACCACGAAGTTTTTGTGTAAAAAATACATTTTTGTCGTAAAATTGATTTGGTTTACTTTTTTCTAAAAATTTTTCTGAAAAAGCATTTAAAGAATTTTCGGTAATTTCTATTATTACGTTTTCTTCCATATTCTGTGTTTCTTTTAAAATATCTGGTAACTTATATATAGGTGCAAAACAAACTTTCGCATACACACCCAATTCTGCGTGGATTGGCGAAGCTATATTTTGCTTTAAGTTCTTCAAATATAATTAAATTTTCTTACAAATACTGAAAATGACTTTGAATCAACGGAATGCTTTGCGTGAGGGATGGCAGCGAAAATCCTTTATGTTTTTTCTTTAAAAACATAAAGATTGCAGCGTACAGCCCGACCCGAAGTTGCGAGGAGGAACGACGAAGCAATCTACAGGGTCACGCCCAAAAAATACGTATTCAATAAATAAAGTGCAAAAAAAAATCCGCAACTCTAGACTTTTATCAAGAGCAGCGGATTCAAACTACAATCTAAAAACTATTAACTAAAAACTTTTACTGGATTATAGCCCAAATAAGGCATGGCTTGTTCTTTGAAAACAACCCCGTATTCTTCTAATTCTTTCAAAATAGGCAAATAAACCTCTTTACGAATCGGAAGCTGTACTCCCGGAGTGGTGATTTTACCATTTAGAATTAGCAATGTTGCCATTGCAACTGGCAAACCTACTGTTTTTGCCATGGCGGTATAGATTTGATCCTCTCCTATGCACACCATTTTAGAATCGATTTGTTTTTTTACACCATCTAATTCGTATCCGAATTTATGGTACATCACGATCATATCTTTATCTTCGGGTTGTAGTGTCCAACTATCGCTCAATATTTTTTCTAATATTTGTGCTGGAGTAGCGTTTTTAAGTCCAACAATTTTTTTATGGCTGAATAAATCCAACTCCACTAATTTATCCCACATTATATCATCCTGGTCAATTTTTAGAATCAGCCGTACTTTTATTTCAACGGAATCCGTTGGATGATAAGGCAAAAAGGAGTTGACAAATTTACGGTAGCTCATGTTTTCAGAATCTTCCATAATGTAACTATCATCAGTCATTCCCAATTGCACAAACATATTCCATGCTTTTGAAAACCCAACCCGACGGATTGTCCCTCTATATAAGGTAAGAACATCGTCTAAGCCATACACACTTCTATATTTCAGGGAATCTCTATTAGAGTATGCCTCAAATCTACCGAAACCTTCCACGTCCAGGAATTCTGTTCTACGAAACAAATTACAATACGGAATATATTTATACGTTCCTTCCTGAATAAACTTTGCAGCACCACCTTGTCCGGCAAGAACAACATTACGTGGAGCCCATGTAAATTTATAATTCCAAAGATTAGTATCGGATTCTGGAGCTACAAGTCCGCCACAAAAAGATTCAAACAAAAGCATTTTTCCGCCCTGATCTCCAATTTCATCAATAACTTTCATAGCACTCATGTGATCTATTCCGGGATCCAAGCCAATCTCATTCATGAAGATAAGATTATTCTCCTTTGCTGCTGCATCTAATTCTTGCATCTCATCACTTACGTACGAAGCGGTTACCATGCTCTTTTTATAAACAACACAATCTCTGGCCACCTCAATATGCAAATGTGCCGGCAACATCGAAATCACAATATCCGCTTTTTGTATCGCTTTTTTTCTTTGATTTTCATCAAAAATATTGAGCGCTATTGCTGTTGCGTTAGGATGATTGTTCGTTTTCTTCTCAGCTAATGACAGAGATAAATCGCCAATAACTAGATGTAAACGCTCTTTTTCTGACTTTTCCAGAAGATAATGTATTAACGACGAAGCTGATCTTCCTGCCCCAATGATAAGTATTGTTCTCATTTTTCATATAATTATAACACAAACATACAAAATTGTTGTATTTATAACAAATGATTGTTCCAAAAATATTAAAATAACACTATTCTAAAAAATAACATATTTGTAAAAACGCCTTGATGATCAATATACATTTTTAAAAAGAATATCCTAATTTCTTTCAATTTGAATAGAATATGAGATAAATTTGCAGAGAAAAAAAACAGGAAAACGATGGACAAAAAAATAATTTCAACTGGCGCCTTTATTGGCATGTTGGCTATAATATTAGGTGCTTTTGGCGCACATGCCCTAAAAAAAGTACTGTCTATCGAACAACTTTCAACTTTTGAGACCGGAGTACGCTACCAAATGTACCAGGCACTGTTTTTACTATTCATTGGTCTAATGACAAACCTCAGTCAAAAAACAAAAAAAACTATCTATAATTTAGTGCTTTTTGGCGTTATTTTGTTCTCTGGTTCTATTTATTTATTAGCCACAAATACACTTACAACTTTCGATTTTAAAGTGATTGGTTTTCTCACTCCTATCGGTGGACTCCTATTAATACTGGCTTGGGGGCTCCTATTTTGGAATGTCACAAAGAAAAAACAACAAAAATTAGATAATTAAATCCTATCTAAAATATAAGTTCTACTTTTGCAGTCGATAAATTAAACTACACAATACATAATTTTATGAATAATAACACACCGTTTACGCAATCGATTTCGCTAAAAGACATAGGAATTGAAAACGCAAAGATTCATTACCAATTATCAGCCAACGAATTACATGAAATGACTATCGAATTGGGTCAAGGAGTTGAAATTTCGAATGGCGCTTTAGCTATCAATACCGGCGAATATACAGGACGCTCTCCTCTGGATCGATTTATCGTGAAAGATAGTATTTCTGAGAACCAAGTTTGGTGGGGAAAAGTAAATATTCCTTTTGAACCTAAAGCGTTTGATGCTTTATATAAAAAAGTTACGGCTTATTTATCAAACAAAGAAGTTTACGTTAGAGACTCCTATGTATGCGCGGATCCTAACTACAGATTAAATGTTCGTGTGGTAACAGAAACTCCTTGGGCAAATTTATTTTGTTACAATATGTTTTTGAGACCTGAACTAGAAGAACTTGAAAACTTTACGCCAGAATGGACCTTATTATGTGTTCCTAGTTTCTTAGCAGACCCTGCTGTAGACGGAACCCGTCAAAGCAATTTTGCTATTTTAGATTTTACCAAAAAAATTGTTTTAATAGGTGGAACAGGTTATACAGGTGAAATGAAAAAAGGAATTTTTTCTGCTTTGAATTTCATTTTGCCAGTTTTCAAAAATACTTTACCAATGCACTGCAGTGCCAATGTTGGAAAAGACGGTGACACCGCTATTTTCTTTGGATTATCAGGAACTGGTAAAACAACTTTATCTGCAGATCCAAACAGAAAATTAATTGGTGACGACGAACACGGCTGGACAAACGAAAATACCGTTTTTAATTTTGAAGGTGGATGCTATGCAAAAGTGATCAATCTTTCAGAAGAAAATGAGCCAGATATCTTTAGAGCTATCAAAAGAGGTGCTATTTTAGAAAACGTAGTCATTAACAACGAAACAAATGAAGTTGATTTTGAAGACGTCTCAATCACTCAAAACACGCGCGTAAGCTACCCTATTTACCATATTGACAACATTCAACCTGGGTCCATTGGTAAAAACCCTAAAAACATATTTTTCTTAACAGCAGATTCTTTTGGTATTTTGCCTCCAATTTCAAAATTAACACCTGGTCAGGCTGCTTATCACTTTATTTCTGGATATACTGCAAAAGTTGCCGGAACCGAAGCTGGTATTACAGAGCCTCAGCCTAACTTTTCAGCTTGTTTTGGCGCTCCATTTATGCCTTTGCACCCTACAAAATATGCTGAAATGTTAAGCAAAAAAATGAAAGATGCAAATGTAAAAGTTTGGTTGATTAACACTGGATGGACTGGCGGTCCATACGGAATTGGAAGCCGAATGAAACTGAAATACACCCGTGCTATGATTACAGCCGCATTAAACGGAGAATTGGATGATGTAGCGTATGAAAATCATAAAGTATTTGGAATTGCTATCCCACAATCTTGTCCAAATGTGCCTGTTGAAATATTAAACCCAAGAAACACTTGGGAAGACACGGAACTATATGATAAAAAAGCAGTTGAATTAGCTCAAAAATTCAAAGCTAACTTTGCTAAGTTTGAAGAATTTGCAAATCCCGAAATTATGACGGGAGCTCCAATCGCATAAGTTAATTATAATTCAAAAAAGAAAAAGAGCTGTTCATTACGAATGGCTCTTTTTTATTTGGACAAAACAGAACATCGCTCTACTGTCTCGAAAAGTCTTTAGTTCCAACAAGTCCAAAGGCTAATTAAAAACATATCAACTATTTATACCATTATTAAATTATTGGCGTTAAATTTGTAAGCATCAATCAAAATCATCAATCATGTTAAAACAATTTTTCATTCTTTGTTCCGGAGCCGACAAAGAACTTCTTGAAGGCTGCTCCGAGGGCGAACAAACCAAATATGTTGGTATTGGCGCCACGGTTTTCTTTACCGCCGTCATGGCTTTTATCGCCAGTGCGTATGCGCTGTTTACCGTTTTTGACAGTATTTATCCCGCTTTACTTTTTGGGTTAGTATGGAGTTTACTGATTTTTAATCTCGATCGTTTTATTGTTTCCACCATTCGAAAAAGAGACAAATTTAGCAGCGAATTTCTACAGGCAACCCCCCGAATTATCTTGGCAGTTATCATTGCCATTGTGATTTCGAAACCGCTGGAAATTAAAATCTTCGAAAAAGAGATCAACACCGTTTTATTGAAAGAGAAAAACGCCATGGCTTTGAACAATAAAAAAGAAGTGGCTAACTATTTCAAATCGGATTTGGATAAAAATAAAGCTGAAATCGATAAATTAAAATTGGAGGTTACCAATAAAGAAAAAGAAGTCAACGCGCTTTACGAGACCTACATTACCGAAGCCGAAGGAACGGCTGGAACCAAAAAATTAGGCAAGGGACCAGTTTTTAAAGAGAAAATTGCCAAACATGATTTGGTCAAAAAAGAACTGGATACCTTACAAAAAATCAACTTGGCTAAAACTGTAGCCATGGAGCTAAAATCCAAAACACTTCAAGCCGACTTAGACAAGAAAGTAACCGAGACACAACCAATTATTGACAGTTTTGACGGTTTGATGGCGCGAATAAACGCATTAGATAAATTACCTTGGCTGCCTTCGTTTTTCATTATGCTCTTGTTTTTAGCCATTGAAACTTCCCCTATTATCGCAAAACTATTATCTCCAAAAGGAGAATATGATTTTAAACTAGAAGATCTGGAAACGGCATTAAAAGCCACATTGGAACAAGATAAATACCAACGCGCTTTATTGGTAAAAACCAGTGCTTCTATGCATGATAAAGTTTATGGAGACATTGCAGAGGACAAAAAACTGTATGATTTACAGCGAAAAAACACCTCCGATTTATTAGAGTTACAATCCAATAATTTTGTAGAAAAGCAGAAAAGAACACTTTAGTCTTACTGTTAGAAAGTCGAAAGTCATAAAGTCAAAAGATAACGTATTACTTTTGACTGTATGACTTTCGGCCTTAAGACTAATTACATATAACTCAAAATTTCTTTTTTGAAAGCGTCATATTCGCCTTGTAAAATCAATCCGTTATCCAATAATTTCTTATAGTTCTGTAATTTATCAAATAGCTCGTTTTGTGATAAACCACTTAATCCACTTTCTTTTGTAGCCTCCGCTACGGTATTTAATTGCTCCTTTTCCATATTAAAAACTGGTGGAGTAACTGGCATTATTTCAGCAAAATTGGTTACTTCTTCGGTTTCCATTTCTTCAATAATCTCTACTTCTTCTTCTATAAAAATCAAAGGAACCTCATCAATAATTGTAGCATTTAGTGCAGCTCCACTTTTCAACACATCCAACTGTTCTTTAGCATAGGTAAAAATTTTTCTGGCTTGAATTTTCGGAATATAATCAATCGAAACCTCCATGTTGGTTCTGGTTGTAAACGAAAATTCAGAACCCAGAATATTTTCTTTTACAAAAGTGCCCTCTATCTCGTCCCACGTATAATCAATAAAATTCATAGAAAGCCCAAGATTTTTTGGCTGACAGATGATGATTCTCTTGTTTGTCAAAACAATACTATCTGGCAAAACGGTAATTGCTGGTTTTTTTTGAACAGCGATATAACCGATTTCTTCATTCTTCATCAATAAATCATTTAGTTTTGAAGCTATTTTTTCGATGGCTTTTGGATCTTGTTCTTCGTTTAAAAACTTTTTAAATTGTTCTATCATATAATATGCTGAATTTATTTCAGTAGGTGTTGTTACTTTTCTTTTAATTTCTTCGCAAAAGTAATGCCTATTTTCTGATTCTTAGATTTCAACTTGCATTTTCTTTGTTAAACTTTTGAAAACCAATTCAATTCTGAAATAAAAAAAAGGTTATGGCAATCGCATAATTACTTTTCAACTAAAAAAACATCTTTTAATCAATATTGTCAGATATAAATTAGGTTCAGTCCCTACGGGACAAATCATCTAATCACAACTCTCTTTCTACCATTATTTAACCCCTACAAGGCATGTACACCTTGGAACAAAATATTATTAAAAAAATTACACATCCCTATTATAAATCTCCCAAAGGACTTTTATGCATTGAGGCTGTAATAATTTAATTAGATTTTTATCGGACAACAATGATCCGAAAAACATATCGGAATAAAAAACTCATTGCTGCAATTCAGGATACACCAACTTATAAGCAATCAAGTTACTTGAAGATATTTTTTAAGACTGCGGAACCTCGCATTTTTGTGGGGAACCTTCATATGATTAATTCCCATGTTCTGAATAAAGTAGTAAAAAAAAGAGCCGAAAATAGTTTGGATTTATTTGATATCAATAAAAAAACCTTTCTTTTACACTTAACCATTAACCCATCTTATTATTTTATCGTAATTAACTTGCTTAAAATCTCGAATGTACATCTGAACTATTTTATCCATAGAAAGTTCACAAGCTACATTATAGTTCGTCTTCGCTAGTTTTCTGCGGTAATCGTCGTCATTTAAAATTGCTTCAATGGCTTTTGCAAGTGATTCTGTGCTTTCAGGATTAAAAAACTCCCCTTTATAACCTTCTTCTTTAACTAAAATACTTAAATCCCCTAAATCTGGCATAACAACTGCCTTGCCAAAACTACCCGCTTGGTGCAGAACGCCAGAGCTTCCAGTAGTAGAAGTATATGGAAATACTACCATCGTACTTTCATTAAAAACAGTAGCGACTTGATTTTCTTCGACATAACCCGTGAAAATAATTCCGGGCACATGAGCATATTTTTCTTTAACCTCTTGTAAATACCCCGGTGTATTAGGACTATCTGTTCCTGCAATTACAACTTCTATCGCTTCGTCACTGGATTTTCTAATTAACTCAACTGCATCAATTAAAATTTCAACTTTTTTATAAGTACCGAATTTACCAAATGCCATTACCTTTTTAGGACCTTGAGGCAAATCAAAATTGGGGTTTTTTGTTATCTCAAAGGTCCCATGAGGAATTAATATAACATTATCAGTTTTATATTTTTCATTTAAAATATCTACATATTTACTAATAGTTACGGCAACTTTATCCGCTTTAAGAATACATTTAGTTAAACCTGTTCCAATAAAATTATAGGTTCTTTGAGCAAGTTTGTTGCTAGTAAACCCTGCACTTTCGAGATCTACTTGTTCTAATATGGTGTGCAATAAAACAATTGTATTAAAACCAAAAAGTTTTAAAATCATAGGGATTAGCAACCCCAAAGCGGCAGGAATTTTTTTATCTCCAAATTTTACAAATTGCAAATTGAATAAAACAGCATCTGGTTTCTCTTTTAAAATAGTTCTACAAATGGTGAATAAATTAGCATAACTATTAAATTCCCAGCATTCTTTAACAGATACTTTATTACTATTTTTAAAGTCAAGTTGTTTTGGTTCCGTTGTTTTATCAGTAATCAAAAGCAGCTCTGAAACTTCTGTTCTTTGCACGAAATTTTTCACCAGATGATAACCATATTCATTCAAGGTTACTTTACTGGGAGGGAATGATGTTACTACAGCTACTTTCATTTTGTTTGCATTTTTAGTACCGTAAATATCTGTATTGATAGGATTTAAATTTATTATTTTCGACGAATGGTTTATTAGTTAAGACGAACATTCTTTTTAGTATGATAAAAGAAAAAGACAACTGAAAAAATAGTAGTGTCACCAAAGTAACAATCTGCATTTCTACTACTTGTTGAAGAGAATTATGGAATAGAACTATTAGCCCAATTTGTGTAAGTCACAAAACTGCAGAAATAACAACTGACAGAAATCTATTTATGAATAAAAAGATAATAGGCAAAGATGTTTGACATAGCAAAAACAGAAGCTGACTTCATCTGTTTATAATTATCCTTCTTTAAAAGATCAAAAATAAAAACAACAGACTTTGCACTATTTTTTAGCCAGAAAATCAATAAATGTCGATGAATCCACAATAGATTTAGCCCTTGAAGTTTTATAAAAATCTCAAATTAAAACGTCAGAAAAAAAACCAATATTAAATTATATGACTGGCCGCTAAACGGACCGTGATTATTTTTTTACTTTCATCAACAAGGAGATCAAGAGATTAAGAATCAATTTTGTCAAAAAAAATCTTAAAAAAAAGCACGAAATGTCGTGAATGCAACTTGACATCTTTTTAAAAAACGCTAAACCTAATTGTTAAACAGAACATAGCCAGCATTTTCTTAATCTCTTAATCTCATTTTTTAAAAATTATAATCTTTTCTTTGTTAAATTCAATATTTACGGGGTACTAAGCGTTTTTTGTAAATATTTATTTTAATAAAGATATTGAAATGGTTTTTTGGTATTAGTAACGTAAAGTCATATTAAACGATCTAAGCTAAACTACAATAAATTTAATCTTTTCATCAACTCAGGTCTATTAGCGCGACTTACTGGAATTACATCTTTAGCTATTAAGACACTGTTATCCTCAACATCAACAATTTTCTTAGTGTTTATAATAAAGGAACGATGCACTTTTAAAAATAAATCTTTAGGTAATTTATCTTCTATTTTCTTTAGGGTAGAATGGACTACATAATTTTTACTCTCGGTTTTTATATGGATATAATCCCCTTTGGCTTCTACAATATTTACAGATGCCATTTCAATTTTTATCAATCTGCGGTCGATGTTGATATAAAACTCATTTGCGTTATCCTCAACAATTGGTTTAATTTCTGTTGGCTTAGAGGTGATTTTATAGGATTTTGCTTTTTGAATTGCTTTATTCAAACGCTCTTCGGTAATTGGTTTTACAAGATAATCCACGATGCACTCGTACTCAAACGCATCGATTGCAAAATTTTTATCTGAAGTAACCAAAATTACTTTAGGTGGATTTTTTAAACTTTGAATAAAATCAAAGCCAGTAAAATCAGGCATATGGATGTCTAAGAGAATTAAATCAACTTCAGTATGGTTCAAGAATTTTATAGCCTGAATAGCATTGGGGAATTCTTGAATCAATTTAAGTTCAGGATATAGCGTGATCATCTGAGTCATAATCGCTCTTGCCATCTCTTCGTCATCAATAATAATGCAATTCATACGGTAAGCGGTTTTACAAACGGTTTACAAAATCTTGCATGATTTTTAAAATATTTTCAAAATCAGCATTCAAATTTGTTGAGTTATTTTTTAAATTAACTTCATATTCTTCAGCAATATAATAACTTTTTTCTAAACCAAGTATAGATATTTTATGTTTTAGTTTATGAACCGATTGCGCAGCCTTGGAAAAATTGGTGTTTTCCATTTCCTCTGAGTAGCCTTTTATTTCATTTGGAAGTTCTTTTTTAAGAATACCAATTAATTTAGTTTTGAATTCAAGATTATCTCCTGACAATTCGTCGATGTACGTTAGATTAGGCTGTTCCATTGTTTTTTAGTATTGTAAAATAAAAAGTTGTTCCAATATTTTCTTGACTTTCCAGCCAAATTTTACCATTATAGTAGTTAATAATTTTTTTTACAATAGAAAGCCCTATTCCTGAGGACGCATCATTATTCTCTAATTTAGAAAAAATATCAAAAATTTTAGTCTGGTACTGTTGCGGAATGCCGATTCCGTTGTCTTTTATATAAAAACTGATTTTCGTATCACTTTCTGAATTTCCAATTTCGACAGTGATTTTTTCTTTATCATTGTATTGATGGCATTTTGTACCAAGTTTTGAAATAGCTATTTATATTTAAAGTCATTTCCAAATACTTTGGGCAATTGGTTATTTATAGTAATTTCGACATGTTCACAAATATGGATAGTCCTTAAAATCTCATCAATCAAAATATTTAGATCAATTATTCTCTATTGATTTTTTAATTTCGAAGCCTGAATGATTTTCATAATCTACTTATTAAGTTTTACAAAAAAGGTAGAACCTTCCCCTAATTCACTTTCAATCCAAATTTCGCCATTATAAGTGTCGACGACTTTCTTAACAATTGAAAGCCCTAGTCCAGTTGAATGCTCACTTTTTGTATACGATTGAAAAGTATTAAATATTTTTTTGTGATGCTCTTTTGCAATTCCAACACCATTATCTTTGATTGAAAAAACATAATGATCATCAAATTCTTCCGAAGCTATTTCCACTAAACCTGCTTCCCTTTCAATATAATTAACAGCATTTCCTATTATATTTTGAAACAACTGTTGAATTCTATAACGATCTGCTTTTATAATCGGCAGCTTATTTTTAATAATAATAGTAATATGTTTTGGAATGTGAATAATATCAACTATACCTTGTATAATTTGCTGTGTGTTTACATTTTCTTTGACCATATCCTCTTTATCAATTTTTGAATAAGTCAGTATGCCTTCAATTAAATGATCCATTTTTTCCACTTTATGTTCAATCATAGAAAAATATTTTAAGGTTTGATCACTAAATGCCCTATCATTATCCTCTTTTATCCATGAAATTAAAGAATGAATACTTCGCAAAGGCGATTTTAAATCATGCGAAACTATTTGTGCATAATCTTCCAGTTCTTTATTCGTTTTTGCTAAACTCTCTACTAATTCTTCCCTTTGATTTTCCAACAATTTCTTGTTGGAAATGTTTTCTTCAATAGCAAAGAACCGGACTATTTCACCCTCTTTATTATATAAAGCTTGTCCTTGGATTTTGACCCAATATTTTTCTCCCGTTTTAGAATAATTTATAATTTCACAGTTAAAGGGTTGCCCTTTACTAATTTGATTTTTTAAGTACTGAATAGTTTCAGGATTTGTTTCAGGTCCCCGCAGTAGATATCCAGGTTTTATTCCAACCAATTCTTCTTTAGCATATCCAGACATTTTTTCAAAACTGCAATTAACCCATTCTATCCTACCCTCTACGTCACAAATTACAACTGCATTTATATTTTTTTCAGCAATTAAAGAGAGTAAATAGAGTCTTTCTTCCTGTTCTTTTTGCTCTGTTATGTCCAGATGAATTCCTATCGAACCTATTATTTTTCCATTAATATTATAATTTGGGGCTCCACTTATTAACCAATGTCTTTTTTCTCCTTTTATATTTTTTACTTGAACTTCATAGGAATCAGTCACCCCTTGAGTCCGTAATTCATTTTTAGTTTCAATAAGCTGCTTACTTTCTTCGGTTAGAAATAAACTTGATGCTTTTTTTCCAATTAGTTCCGCCATACTATACCCGCTAATTTCACAAAAACTATGATTTGCTAAAGTAATGCCATCGTTTTGATCAACCTCAATTAAACCTAAGTTCATATTGGCAATAATGTTGCTGTATTTCTCTTTTTCGTTTCGTAATATTTCCTCGTGTTTCTTTTTTATAGTAATATCAACATACGACCTAAGATTGCCTTTATAAATACCATCCCTAAAAATCGGAATAAAATTTCTCTCATAAAACCTGCCGTCAACAAGCTCTAAATCTTCATTATAAACAGGTTCATTACTTTTAAATATGCTATTTAATCTTTCCGCATACAAATCAGGGTTCTTAAAAAAACGTTTTGAATCCTCGACAGAATTAGAATAGTCCATCCCGATTAAAGTATCCGGATCACCTTCAAAATCAAACATGTTGCAGAATTTTTTATTTGCAAGTATAAGTTTCCTGTTTTCATCTTCCAAAATAATACCCGTTTGCAGATTAACAATAAGAAATGAAAGTCTGTTTTCGGACTCCAGTAATTTAAAATCCGCATGCTTTTTTTCGGTTATATCCTCTATCATCGCAAAATACCGACTAACGTTTCCTGCTGAATCTAAGACAGGTTGCCCTTTTGTTTTAGTCCAAAAATAGCTGCCATCTTTTCGACCATGAACCAATTCTACATCGAATTTTTCGCCTTTAAAAAATGGGCCAGTCATTCTCTTTAAGTCCTTTTTATTTGTGTACTCGCATTTTCCAATCTCAACAGGAGTTCTTCCTATAACTTCTTCTTTAGAAAAGCCTGTCAAATTTAAATAAGCATCATTACACCAAAAAATTTCACCATTGGATTTTGTAAAAACAACGCCATACTCGTTAGCACTAGCTACAAGAGACAGCTTATTTAATTCTTCTTGATCTCTAGTTAAATCTTTTTTTTGATTATTAATTTTAATCAATAATTCTTCTAATTCTTGGGTAGTAATTTCTTGCGTTTTTAAAACATGAAGCAGGTCGAGCAAGGGATCATGAAAAGCGAAATCATGGAATGTTAGTTTTCTTTCACTAACTTGATTCATAGAGACAAACCAGGGAGAACCTACAAATAAAATAGAATCATTATGAAGTTGAAATTGACCTCGTAAATCAATATCTTTAATAGAGGTTCCTAAAACGACAAGTTGATCAAAAATTCCTATTAAGTCTTCAAAAGTTGGATTTTCAACAAAAGGTCTTTTAACTTCAAAAGTTGAATTAAAATTGTCATTTATGGTAATTGACGGTAAGGTTTTGGCTAAACTTTTACCAAACCCTTTTATTTTTAATTTAGCATCGATTAGAATATAAAAAGGAAATAACTTATTGAAACTATCTTCATCAAAATTAAATCCTAACTTTTCCATGCTTTTTTTTACCAAATTACATTAAAAATTTCATGTGAGCAACCTTCGTCGCGAGTTTGAATTAAATTAATTTTGACAGGAGTATCGTACATTATTCCCAATCCTTGGATAAGCCCTCTTACAAAGTCTTGAAGCCCCTCTCTTTTTGAAAAATAATGCAACTTAACGCTGTTTTCAGTAACATCACTAATTTTGAATTCTGGCGGAGTCAGTTTTGGATAAATCAGCATTACTCGATTATGAAAAAGAGGCAAGTTGATTAAAAATTCTTTCAAATTATCTCCTCCCGCGTCCATTAATCCTCCATATTTATCCTTTGTCGTCTTTACGACCCACCATTCTCCAAAGACAATTAAAACGGCACTCAAGGTCATGCTCATCTCTTCAGAAACTGCTTGTGCTAACTTAAAAGTGATAGCATCATCATAAGGCTCACTACTTATAAAAAAATCTACATCTATCCCACTACGAAGTTTAATTGCCTCCCATTTATTCGCCCCAAAATTGGCCGTTACTAGTTCTTCAATAGCTTTATTTTTAAGTACATGACAAAAACTGAAATATTCTGATTTCTAGTAAATTAAATCCACTTAATAGAAATCTAGATAAATAATCCAGTCCGTATTTGAATACACTAACAGACCTTCTGCCGTGTTTTTTGATTTT
>NZ_JBHZPY010000020.1:0-26634 GCF_042787235.1 Flavobacterium zhoui | reverse complement strand
TTAGAAAAATTATGTCGTAATAATTCTTTAATGTAGTGAATATCAGTCTTTTATCCTAATTTTAAATTCTTTATTTTATTGATTTCCAATGAAATATGTTTTTTGTCATGTACTAAAGCTTTATTTACAATCCCGTACATCTTACTGAGTTATTAACTCATTACAACTCCAGTATTCTATCAGACGTTTTATTCTATCAATATAATCATCATATTTAAGCGGTTTCAATAAATAACCTGCAATTCCTATTCTGTAACATTCCAAAACATCTTTTCGATTGTTTGATGTCGTCAAAATTATCGCCGGTATATACTTTAAATATTCATCTGCTTTTAATAAAGTTAGAAATTCAATCCCATTAATTTTCGGCATATTCAGGTCTAAGATTATTATATCTGGTATAACTTCTTTAACCTTCAGAATAGTCAATGCTTCTTCTCCATTGTTCGCTTCAACAATTTTATGCTTAACATTTAAGGTACTCAAAACGCGATTGAATTTCATTACCTCAATTACATCATCTTCAATTAATAAAATATTTAGTGATTTGCCCATTTGTCTCTGTATGAATTGTAATATATAAAAATAGATAGATTTCTGGTAAAACAACTCCTTTTTTCGATAAAAATTTAATTAATATAGCCGAATAACATAAAAGTCTAGATGAATGGATCCCATATTTAAAGCTCCAATTGCGTCTTCTTAGTTAAACTCTTGTGCACTAAGTCGTAGGAATGATCAATCAATTCTTTAATCAGTAAATCCGGAACAGATTTATTAATCGCAATTGTATTCCAATGAATTTTACTCATGTGAAACCCCGGTTTGATGTCGTCATATTGTGCCCGTAATTCCTGAGCACGGTCTGGATCACATTTTAGATTGACGGACGGCTCCCCTTTTTCCCACTGCATCAAAGACGACAACGCAAACATTTTTCCACCAACTTTAAACACCAATGTTTCCTCATCAAAAGGAAAATGCTCAGTTACTCCTTTTTTAGAAAGACAGTACTCATAGTAGGTTTCTAGGTTCATTTTTTTATTATTTTAAGTTTTAAAGGCAGAATTTTAAATAATCAAGTCACTTTCTTCTCCATCATTTTCTCTGGATTTCCCAATGCAGTAAATCCGAATTTCTCATATAAAAAATGTGCATCTGAAGTAGCTAATCTCCAGATTTTAACTTCTTTTAGTTTAGGTTCTGTCATTATACTGTTTATCAGAATAGAGGAATATCCTTTGCCACGATGCTCTTCACTAATAAAAACATCCATTAGATAAGCAAAAACCACATAATCTGTTATGACACGCGCGAAACCTATTTGTTTCTCATTTAAATAAATTCCGAAACAAAATGAATTATCAATAGTGATTTGAACTTCTTCCATCGTTCGTCCAGCTGCCCAATAAATATCTTTCAAAAACTGCTGAATAAACGCAACATCTAGCTTATTTTTATCGGTTGAAACGGACACGAGCCTATAAGGCGAACTGGCGGAGCATATCATATTTTATATAATATTGGTTTGCTTGGGCTCGCATCATTTTCGAAAGAAGCGATTTGCAAATTCAGTAAATAGCGGCCGTCCTTTACCTCATTTGCAACAAAAATCATCTCCGTAATTGTGCAATCCAATCTCGCATCTGAATTCAAATCATTGACATTTGTTACATTCCAAAATGCTTTGTGCGCCAATAATTTTCCTTCGTCATGTTCTTTATCGACACTTGGCAAATCAATCAGTAAATGTTTTGTTCCGCTTTCGCGAATGAAACGCGCAGCCTCTTCCTCCAGATAAGGCGGATTGGTATTCGAATATTTTTTGGATAATTTATCGTTCGTATTTGGCAAAGTCCTGATGACAATAGCTTCTGGAGTTTTCCCATTCAGCCCTATTTCAATCTGAATTTTAGTAATCACTAAATCTTCCCCTTTTAATTCCGGTTGAACCGAAACCAATTCTGCCAAAAAGAAAAACTGCTTCAACGATTGATTAATACTGTAAAATTCTCGTGTAATATGACCCAGACATTCAGTATGCGTACCATGTCCATGTGGGTTGAAGAAAATATTATTGAAATTCGTAGATGCTCCTTGCTGTACACTTCCTGTCCATTCTCCAAAAACTACTGGCTCAATTTCTGGTTTATTAATGTACCAGGCAATTGGGTTTTCATCTGTATTGGTTAATGGAATCGAAATATCAATAGGTTTTAATAAATCGACTTCAATGGTTTGGTTCTTATGTTGAATTGTTGCTAACACAAATTATTTTTTTATGCCACTAAGACGCAAAATTCCTCTCAAACTTTACGAACTTTGCGGTTAAGTTACTCTTCCAAATTTAAGTAAAATAAATCCGATGCAATTCCATCCGTCAAAAACTTTCCTTTTTTGGTAGGTTTTAGAATATTGTTTTCAATAAAAACTAAATCATCATTGAGGAACTTCTGAACTTGCTTATTGAGATAGTCTAGATATTTACTTCCAAATTCTTTCTGAATTCTATCAAAAGAAACGCCCCAAATCGTTCGCAAACCCGTCATAATAAATTCGTTGTAACGATCCGTAATCGAAAGAATTTCCATTTCGTTTGGCAGTTTATCTTCTTGAATTGATTTTAAATAAAGAGAATTGTTAGAAATATTCCAACTTCGGGAAACGCCATCATAACTGTGTGCCGAAGGACCAATTCCAATATATTTTTTCCCCAACCAATACGCCGAATTGTTTTTTGAAAAATAAGTTGACTTTCCGAAATTAGATAATTCGTAATGGATAAAATCATTCGCTTCGAGTGTTTCCAACAAAATAGCAAAATGCTCTTGGGCGACTTCATCTTTAGGCGCGGCAATTTTTCCTGTTTGAATGAGTTTATTCAATGCTGTTTTGGGTTCTACCGTCAAAGCATAACTCGAAATATGTGGAATCCCAAAACTCAAAGCTGTTTCAATATTTTGTTTCCATTTTTCGTTGCTCATTCCCGGAATTCCATAAATCAAATCAAGAGAAATGTTATCGAAATATTGAGTAGCAACTTCAAGGCATTTTTTGGCTTCAGCCGAATTATGAGCACGGTTCATCAGTTGTAAATCCTCTTCAAAAAATGACTGAATCCCAATGCTTAAACGGTTGATTTTACTTTTAGACAATTCAATTATTCGTACACTTGACAAATCATCAGGATTCGCTTCAAGCGTAATTTCTGGATTTTCAATTACAAAATAATTGTTATAAACAGCAGCAATCAGAAAATTAATCTCTTCAGAAGTTAAAACCGAAGGCGTTCCTCCGCCGAAATAAATAGTCTCAACTTGTTGCTTTTCAAATTCGCTTTTGCGCATTTCGATCTCTTTGGCAATCGCCAAAACCATCTCCTCTTTCTTCTTCATCGAAGTCGAAAAATGAAAGTCGCAGTAATGACACGCCTGCTTGCAAAATGGGATATGGATGTAGATTCCTGACATAATTACTGGTCAGTGGTCAGTTATCAGTGGCCAGTTCTGAAACTGAATACTGAAAATTGAACACTATTTTTTAACTCGTTCTTCGTTTTGTTTTACAAAAGCATCCCAACCGGTATAACTTTTTTCCCCAACCACTTTTCCGGAATTGAAAAAATGACAAACCGCTGCCGCTAATCCATCGGTGGAATCTAGATTTTTGGGTAGTTCTTTCAGTCCCAAAAGTTGCTGCAACATTTTAGCGACTTGTTCTTTGCTGGCATTTCCGTTTCCGGTAATGGCCATTTTTATTTTCTTAGGTTCGTATTCGGTAATGGGAATGTCTCTCGAAAGTCCCGCTGCCATTGCCACGCCTTGCGCTCTTCCTAACTTTAGCATCGATTGCACGTTTTTACCAAAAAAAGGCGCTTCAATCGCAATTTCATCTGGATTATGCGTATCTATTAACTCAATGGTTCGTTCAAAAATGATTTTCAGTTTTTGATAATGATTGTCATATTTAGACAATTGCAATTCATTCAATTGTAAAAATTCCATCTTTTTATTGACAATTTTTATCAATCCAAAACCCATAATCGTCGTTCCAGGGTCAATTCCTAATATGATGCGTTCGTTTGCCAATGATTTAGTTTAAAGTTTAAAGTCTAAAAGTTTAAAGTTTTGTTACTTTGCACCAATGATTTCAATTCCACACAAAACTAAACAATTCCTCGTACTTCTGATCAAACTTTTGATTGTGGGAGGTGCGTTTTATTTTATATACGATCAATTGGCCAATAACGACAAACTCGATTGGCAAAAATTCATCATTCTGTTCCAGAAAAACCAGTCGGTTAGCGGAATCGCCTTTATTTTATTTCTCAGTGTTTTGAATCGGTTTTTTGAAATCCTAAAATGGCAGAATTTGGTCGGGTTTATCCATAAAATCTCTTTGGGAGATGCAACCAAACAAGTTCTTGCTGCACTGACTGCTGGACTGTTTACACCAAATGGCATAGGCGAATATGCCGGAAAAGCATTGTTTTTTGAGAAAAGTGAAACTAAAAAAGTCATTTTTTTAAACCTCATTTGCAACGGAATTCAAATGATTCTGACGGTTATTTTTGGAATTTTCGGTTTATTATATTTCAATGCACAATACAATGTGATTACCACAAAAACTGTTATGATTCTTTTTGGAATTTGTTTTCTGGTGTTTGGAATCTTGTTTTCTTTAAAAAAAATAAATATTAAGGGCTATTCCATCGAAAAGCTGATCCATAAGATTAACGAAATCCCAAAACCCATTCATCAAAAAAATATCTTTTTAGCAATTTGTCGTTTTCTGGTCTTTTCGCACCAATACTACTTTTTATTTCTGGCTTTTGATGTTGACTTGCCTTATTTGACAGCCATTGCCACGATTACCAGCGTTTATTTTCTGGCTTCCTCACTGCCTACTTTTCAGTTTTTGGACTTTGCCGTAAAAGGAAGTGTTGCCGTTTATTTTTTTGGGATACTTGGCGTAAACGAATGGATTGTAATTTTTGTTACAACGCTCATGTGGTTTTTGAATGTTGTTTTGCCGGTAGTGATTGGCAGTTATTATGTTTTGAATTTTAAAACTAAAAATCCAATATGATTTTTGTTTTGTCTGTCGTCCTAATCCTGTATTGCCTGGCGATTGTATTTCTTATTTATGGTTTTACCAAAGTAAATACTATAGATTACAACGGCTTAACACCAAAAACAAAGTTCTCGATTATCGTTCCTTTTCGGCATGAGGCAGAAAACCTGCCCGTTTTATTAGACAGTATATCCAAGTTGAATTACCCGCTAGAATTGTTTGAATTGATTTTGGTAAATGATTTTTCTGAAGAAAAGTTTATAGTTCCAAGTTTAAAGTTTAAAGTTTCGGTTATTAAGAATATTCGGGTTTCAAATTCACCCAAGAAAGATGCGATTGTCACCGCAATGCAAATCGTAAATACTAATTGGATTATCACCACTGATGCTGATTGCGTGGTCAATAAAAACTGGTTATTGACATTGGATAATTACATTCAGCTACACGATGTCGCTATGATTGCCGGAGCAGTTACTTATGATTGTAACAATTTGTTTCTTCATCATTTTCAGCAATTGGAATTAGCTAGTTTACAGGGTGCTACGATTGGTAGTTTTGGAATAAAAAAAGGTTTTATGTGTAATGGTGCCAACTTTGCTTACACCAAATCTCTTTTTCAAGAATTGAATGGCTTTGATGGAAATGACGGAATTGCAAGTGGTGACGATGTTTTCCTGTTGCAAAAAGCTACTGAACAATTTCCCGAAAAAGTACATTATTTGAAATCTGAAAATAACATCGTCATCACAAAACCAATGAACGATTGGAAATCGCTTTTCAATCAAAGAGTGCGCTGGGCATCAAAAACAAGTTCGTATAAAAGCACGTTCGGGAAAGGATTGGCATTAGTGGTATTTGCTGGAAATTTAAGCTTAGTACTTGCTTTTATACTTTTGCTTTTGGGTTTATTATCATTTCTGAATATGCTTTTGTTTCTTATATTAAAATTTTTAGTTGATACTATTTTGATATACAAATCACAACGTTTTTTGACCAAAACTAAAATGAGTTATTTAATTCCGAGCAGTTTGTTGTATCCTTTTTTTAGTGTAAGTGTCGCGATGTATTCTTTGTTTGGAAAATATGAATGGAAAGGGAGACGATTTTAGATTGTTGATTTTAGATATTTATACAACAACTTCTCTTGTTTTTCACAAAAGCCCTAGCCCAGATCGCAGTGAAAATCTTTTATGTTTTTTCTTTAAAAATATAAAGATTACTTCACTTATTTTTTATTTTTATCGGAGTTCAGTGAACTTCGTTTGCAACGAATAGCTGGAAATAGCTCCTAGAAAAACTATTCTACTTTAAGAATTACTGGAAGTATAAACTGTGTTTTTACTGGAATTCCACGTTTAATGGCTGGATTTACTTTTGGAAAATCGACTAAACGAGCTTGAAGTATACTATCTATTTTCACTTTGTCATAAGCCACGGAATCCTTAGGAAATTGAGGTTCGAATTTAATAGTAGAATTAGGAAAAACAGTTACTTTTACTTCAATTGTATCCAATTCCGGATAAAGAACTGCTAGCGTATCCGCACATAATTTTTCTTGAATAAGTTGGGTTAGCACCTCAAAAAAACACTGTTGACGCTGTGTTTTATTTTCTATTTTTTCACAATCAACCACTGATGGATACTCATCGACTTCTTTCCAATTAATATTTTTTAATTCCTTTTGCAGCAATTCCTTTTCTGAAGGCACTTGCTTGTCGAAGTATTGACAGGAGTTAAAGAATACGAATACTAATAAAAAGTATAATTGCTTCAAGGTTTTGTTTTTGATTGAGACTAATATTTTATAAAAATACAATTATTTTTTTACGGATGCCTTCGACAATAAATAATCTTGATACGATTCAGCGAACCACTTCTTCTTATTTTCAGCGGCAATTTGTTTTTGCTCCGGATACAAGGCAGCCAATCGATCTGAGAAAATAGCAATTTGAATCGTATAATTATAGAATTCTGATTTGGTTAACACCAATTGCGAGTCTGATTTCTTATGAAAAAATTCAAAAAAAAGTTGATCAAACTGTTTCAGAGAATAATTCAATACTTTTACTTTATTGACAACATAAAGTGAGTCTTTTAAAAGATCATCGTTACTACCCGTCTTTTTTTCTTGGGCAATTAAAGTCCCGAAAGAAATAGTGAAATAGAGTAAAAGGGGACATCTTAAAATTATTTTTCTCCTATTCATTTACAAAGGAATTGTTGCTTCTTTATTTTTCAAAAATACTAAAAATTAGTTTATGGACATATTGTTTTTGGCTCTTGGTTTTATTTGTATGATTATAGGCATCTTGGGGAGTTTTCTCCCTGTTTTACCTGGTATAAGTATCAGTTGGATTGGCTTACTTTTCCTTTATTTCACAAATGCTGTTCCGGCTAATTATTGGATTCTTGGAATTACTTTACTGATTACTGTAATTATATCCGTTTTGGATTATGTCATTCCGGCTAAAGGAACCAAAAAATTTGGCGGAAGTGCTTATGGAATTTGGGGAACTAACATTGGATTGATCGTAGGAATCTTAGCCCCTATCCCTTTCGGATTTATCATCGGGCCTTTTCTTGGTGCATTTGTGGGAGAACTGCTTTACGACTCTAAAAACCACAAGCGAGCTTTAAAGGCTGCCACAGGCTCTTTATTGGGCTTTCTGGCTTCGAGTTTTGTGACGTTTTTAGTGTGCGTGATGTACTTCGGATTGTTTCTGGTAATTGTCTGGCAATATAAATCAGAATTCTTCTAATTATAGATCAAAACATTGAAACAAAAAAAAGCCTTTCCGTTACGAAAGGCTTCCCCAATATTAGCGGTCTGGACGGGACTCGAACCCGTCTCGTCCCAAAAGACGAGATGACAGGCATATATCGTAACCAATTCTATGATATCAACAGCGTTATTGACTTTGAATCAATGATTCTATTGATTTTCTATTCAGTTTTTTTAATCGTAACTCTTCTACTAAAGCTTCTTTCTTTGTTCCAAATGCTTTTGAATATACTAATTCCCAAATCCCTTTATTGGAAGTGTATTTACTCCTATTTTCATTATGATCCAATAGTCGTTGCGCAACATTTTCACTAAAGCCTTTGTAATAAATATCGAAATTTTTAGAATAGATGATATAAACGTAATACATATAACTAATCTTTAAATAAAAAAAGCCTTTCCGTTACGAAAGGCTTCCCCAATATTAGCGGTCTGGACGGGACTCGAACCCGCGACCCCATGCGTGACAGGCATGTATTCTAACCAACTGAACTACCAAACCTGCTGCTTTATTACTTCACTATGCCCTTATTTTCATAGGAGTTCAGTGAACTTGTTTGCGGTGGCAAAGATACAATAGATTTCCATTTATACACTGGAAACTTAAAAAATATTCTTCGCAAATTTATACTAAAAAATAGGCTTTCTAACTTCCTTAAAATCAAAAAAGCTATCCACAAAAGTGGAAAGCTTTTCATTGGTCTAACTACTAAACCCGCTACGAGTTACAAATTCGCAGCAAACAACACAACTAACGTTAAAAACCTTTTTGGGGCAAAAAAGCCTTTCTGTTAAGAAAGGCTTCCCCAATATTAGCGGTCTGGACGGGACTCGAACCCGCGACCCCATGCGTGACAGGCATGTATTCTAACCAACTGAACTACCAAACCTGCTGCTTTATTGCGGTGGCAAAGATACAATAGATTTCCGTTTACGCAAGTGTTTTTACAAGAAATATTCAATAAAACTTTACGCTATTACCCAAAGTTTTGTTTTTCAACTAAGTATGTGGTCAAAATATTTTCAAAACTTTCGCCAACACTCACCGGAACATACTTTATTCTGTTTTGCGCACAGGTCAACGCGAGCTTTTTGAAGTATCTTTCTGTTTGTTTTTCGTATTCTTGTTTCACATTATCTGCAAAAATAGCTACTTCTTCACCTGTTTCTACATCAATAAACTTCCTTGGTGCATTATCAAAATCAAAATTTAGCTCCGTTTTGTTATCTACGACATGAAATAAAACTACTTTATGCTTGTTGTGTTTCAAATGTTGCAAGGCATTAAACAGCGCTTCTTCTCCCGACGCTTCGGGACCGGATTGAAACATATCCGTAAACAAAATAATCATGGAACGGCGGTGAATCTTCTCCGCTATTTGATGCAAAAATGTAATTGTATCGGTGCTTTTTTTTATTGTTGGTTTTTCCAACAGGTTTTCAAGCGCATTTAATATCATTCGATGATGACGGTCACTGCCTTTTTCAGGTGCGTAGTACTCATAGTTGTCCGAAAACACGCTTAGTCCTATAGCATCGCGTTGCTTCTTTAACAGATTCATTAAAACTGCTGACGCCAAAACCGAAAACCCTATTTTATTTTCATAGAAAGCCTGTTTATCTCTTAATTCCGGATAATGCATCGAGGAGGAATTGTCGATAATAATATGACACCTCAAATTTGTCTCTTCTTCGAAACGCTTTGTATACAAGCGATCTGTTTTCGCAAATAATTTCCAATCTATATACTTGGTGCTTTCTCCTACGTTATAGACTTTATGTTCCGCAAATTCAGCAGAAAATCCATGAAACGGACTTTTATGCATACCTGAAATAAAACCTTCCACCACTTGATTGGCAAGCAATTCTAAATGCTGAAAGCTGGAAATTTTCTCTATTTGCGATTCGATTTTCATATCTCAAATATAGTAAAAGAGGAAAGGATTTAAAAATTAAACGATTACAAATAAAATCGAACCGAAAATAAGATTTAAAACAACTGAAATAATAAGCATAAAAAAAAGGCTTGACTTTCGTCAAACCCTTTATATAAATCATAATCTACCGATTACAACAACGCGTCTAAGCTATCTGCGTAGGTTTGTTTCGGAGCAACTCCTACTTGTTTCCCTACTACTTCTCCGTTATGAAAAACCAACACTGTTGGAATATTTCTCACTCCGTATTTTGCGGCAAATTCTTGATTTGCATCTACATCAACTTTCCCAATTACTACTTTTCCTTCGTATTCTGAGCTAAGTTCGTCAATGATTGGTCCAACCATTCTACAAGGTCCACACCATGCTGCCCAAAAATCTACCATTACTGGTTTGTCTGATTTCAAAACTACTTCTTCAAAAGTAGCGTCTGTTATTGCTAAAGCCATATTATATTTTTGTTTAAAGTTTAGTTTAAAGTTTCACGAACCTTGAATACAATGCAAATTTAGATATTAAAAACAAACCAAACACCATTCTCAAATTAGTTTTAATTATAAATGTATTGTCAATACTTATTTGAAGCTATTTCCTACTGTCCACTGTATCTTTTGTCCCGTCCCGAAGCATCGGACGGGACAAAAGGACGCCTCCCGAAACTCCGGGACAATCAGTACTAAAAAATACAATTATAAAGAAACTACCTTGTTTTAAAACACAAAAAAGAGGTTATTTTATCAAACAGCCTCTTCATTTATTCAATATCGTCTTGTACTATAAGCTGTATTTCAGCCCAAGAGTCAAACCAACACCACTAATACTGATGTAAGAACTTAATTCGTCAGTTGGCTTAGTCGAATCAACTGTATTGAAATCTGAATTATTAGAAGTACTGTCTAAATGATCTGTATAATTAGAATGTATTTGAGCAGTAGTACGTGTACTTAAAGCATCTGTTCCATTCACAGTATAAACTGTCGTTTCTTTTGTTTTACCATGGACTGTGAAATTACGGTATTCAACTTCTCCAAATGCAGATAGATTTTTTCCTAATTTATAACTTGTCCCCAAAGCTGCTAAAAACCCCACAGTTGGGTTAGGTTTAACTTTATCACTTTGAAATACTTTTCTCTCTCCACCTACAGCTGGACCATTAAAATTCTGAGTAGTTTCAATTGTCAATTTTCCATTAACCGGAACAATTACACCAACTTTAGAATAAGGTTCAAATCCTTTTAATTCTCCTAAAAACAGAACAACAGCAGGAGCTAAATCTAAAGCTTTAACTTGCCCTTCTGAAGTTAAATCTAAATACGTTGGCCCTCCAGTCATAGAAATTACTCTGTCTACAGTTTCAACCATTGTCTTTCTATTACTATTATAGTAGTTAATACCCATTTCTACACCCAAACGTGGTGTAAAACGATACCCAACATTCCCCCCATAACGAAAACCCTCTCCAAAAGATCCCGTAATACTTTCTCTAGAAGCTAATTTTCCATTAACATAAACATCTCTGTTTGGAGTTTGCCCACCTACAACTGGAAATTGTGTAGCAGTTGCTTGTACGAAGTAAGACCCTCCAAGCTTAAAATACCAACTTTCTTTCTTTTCAGTTTGAGCAACCATAGACATAGCACAAACCAGCAATCCTAAAACAAAAAGATTCTTTTTCATAATTTTATTCTTAATAAATTCATACCAAATTTAAAATAATTTAATACAATTTTTACCCATACTATACCATCGCACAAGTACAATCATTACAATATTCGAGCTTTTAGCTAAAAGTATGCGCGCATACTAAATATTTAACTAAAAATCATAATTTACGATCAACATTTAACTGTTAAAAAACTTAGTTTAATTTAAAATTAATTTGCATTTTCTCTAACTCTACTAATAATTCATTCGAAATTTTGATTTTCAACTTTCTGCTCGGCATAGTCAGCTTGGTTACAACCTTAATTTCTTCGATTTCTTCTACTTTCGCTACAGCATTTATCTCTGGGATTTCGAGAGCTCCCATTTCAGAATCTTCATTCTCATCAACAAAAGCCACTTCTTCGTTTTCTACTTCTACAGGAGCAACTTCAACGAGACGTTTTGTTTTTTCCAATTCCATAACTTCAAATGAAACCGTATTTTCGCCTTTATTTTCCTGAAAAAGATGACTTAATTTATGGATAAAATCAGTTTCTAAATCCTTAATATTTAATAGTACAATTAATTTCTTAGCAAAGACTTCCAGTACATCTTGTAATTGTTTTACTTCCACAAATTGCAGTCTTGGCTCCCCTTTTTTCCCTGTATCTCGGTCGGTCCACCCTTCTTTTACCAACACTTTCATGAACGTAAAATTATTCTGGATAAAGAAATGACGAAACTTTAAATACTCCTCCCCAAAAATTCGGAACTCATAACTTTCATCATATCCTTCTAATGTGAACATACCCCAACCTTTACCGTTTTTGGCCACACGATGCTGCACATTATTAATGATTCCCCCAAATGCTAGGTTTTTACTCACATGCAATTCCATGTTTTTCAACGCTTCCAGTTTCGCATTACAAAAATATTTCATTTCAAATTTGTAATCATCTAAAGGATGTCCTGAAATATAAATCCCAACTACTTCTTTTTCCTTAGCTAATTTCTCCATTGTACTCCAGTCTTCACAGGGAGGCACAACAGGTTCTGCGATTTGTACATCACTGCTTTCACCAAACAAACTCACTTGCGATGAATTTTCATTCTCTTGATATTTTGAGCCATACCGAATCGCTTTTTCATAAAAGGTAATTCCATCGCCATCATCATGAAAATATTGCGCTCGTGTTGTTCCTAAAAACGAATCGAAACCGCCAGCTAAGACCAAATTCTCTAATGCTTTTTTATTTGCCGCACGCAAATCTATACGTTTAGTTAAATCAAAAATAGATTTGTATCTTCCATCTTTTCTATTTTCTACAATTGTTGCCACAGCTCCAGACCCCACACCTTTTACGGCTCCCATTCCAAAACGTACTGCATAATCATCATTTACTGTAAACTTATAAAAAGACTCATTTACATCTGGCCCCAAAACTTGTAATCCCATCCGCTTACATTCCTCCATAAAGAACGAAACTTGCTTGATATCACTCATATTATTAGACAAAACCGCCGCCATATATTCGGCCGGATAATTGGCTTTCAAAAATGCTGTTTGATACGCAATCCAAGCATAACAAGTCGAGTGCGATTTATTAAAAGCATATTCCGCAAAGGCTTCCCAGTCTTTCCATATTTTCTCCAGTTTATCTTCGGCATGACCTTTAGCGGCAGCCTGACTGATAAATTTGGGTTTCATTTTGTCCAAAACGTCCTTTTGCTTTTTTCCCATCGCTTTACGCAAAACGTCGGCATCACCTTTCGAGAAATCCGCAAGTTTTTGGGACAAAAGCATTACCTGTTCTTGGTAAACGGTAATTCCGTAGGTATCTTTTAGTAATTCTTCGCAGGCATCAAGATCATAAATAATTTCCTCTTCGCCATTTTTTCGCTTGACGAAACTCGGAATATAAGCAATTGGCCCAGGACGATACAAGGCATTCATCGCAATCAAATCAGGAAAAACCGTTGGCTTCAATTCCTTCATGTATTTCTGCATTCCCGGACTCTCATACTGGAAAATCCCAACGGTTTCACCTCGTTGAAAAAGCTCGTACGTCTTCAAATCATCTATCGGAAACGTGTCTGGATCAAGATCAATTCCAGTTCTGTATTTTACTAATTTAACGGTATCTTTTATCAGAGTCAGGGTTTTCAAACCCAAGAAGTCCATCTTCAACAAACCGGCACTTTCAACAACCGAGTTATCAAATTGAGTCACATACAAATCAGAATCTTTGGCGGTAGCCACAGGAACAAAATCAGTAATATCGCTAGGCGTAATAATTACTCCACAAGCGTGAATCCCTGTATTTCTTAGGTTTCCTTCTAAAACTTTGGCTTGTTGAATGGTTTCTCCGCCTAAATCATCTTCATTGGAAAGGCCTATTAATTCTTTTATTTTATCGTATTCTTCCGGTCGAACCGCCTTTTTAATGACATCTTCCTTTTCGTTTAAAAAACGAGCCAAATTCCACTTGGACGGCATCATCCCCGGAATCAATTTGGCAATTTTATCAGCTTCAAATAACGGTAAGTCTAGCACACGAGCTGTATCACGAATCGCCGATTTCGTTGCCATTTTACCATACGTGATAATTTGCGCTACTTGTTTCGACCCGTATTTTCGAATCACATAATCCATTACGCTGCTTCGTCCTTCATCATCAAAATCAATATCAATATCGGGAAGAGACACACGATCGGGATTCAGGAAACGCTCAAAAAGCAGGTTATACATTAACGGGTCAATATTGGTAATTTTCAAACAATACGCCACCACCGATCCTGCCGCAGATCCCCTTCCAGGTCCTACAGAAACCCCCATACTTCTCGCTTCGGCAATTAAATCCTGTACAATCAGGAAATAACCCGGATAACCAGAATTGGAAATAGTTAACAATTCAAAATCCAATCGTTCCTGAATTTCTTCAGTAATAACAGGATATCGCCTTCTTGCTCCTTCAAAAGTCAAATGCCTTAAATACGCATTTTCACCTCGTACTCCACCATCAACTGCATCTTCAGGATTATTAAACTCAACCGGAATTTCAAATTTTGGCAATAAAACTTCCCGTGCCAAATCGAAAATTTCGATTTTATCCACAATCTCAGAGATATTCGAAATCGCTTCGGGCAAATTTGCAAAAAGCTGTTTCATTTCGTCTCCCGACTTGAAATAGTACTCCTGATTCGGCAATCCGTAACGATAGCCACGACCGCGACCAATAGGCGTAGTTTGCTTTTCGCCATCGCGCACACACAGCAAAATATCGTGTGCATTCGAATTTTCTTTGTCTATATAAAAGGTATTGTTTGTTGCAATAATTTTGACATCATGTTTCCTTGCCAATGTAATCAAAGACGCATTCACCCTATTTTCATCTTCCTGATTGTGACGCATTACTTCAATGTAGAAATCTTCCTTGAACTCGTTTTTCCACCAAATCAAGGCTTCTTCCGCTTGGTTTTCACCAATATTTAAAATCTTATTTGGGATTTCACCATAAAGATTTCCAGACAAAACAATAATATCTTCTTTGAATTCCTGAATGACTTTCCTGTCGATTCTTGGCACATAATAAAATCCTTTTGTATAAGCAATCGAAGACATTTTAGCCAAATTGTGATAGCCTTTTTTGGTCTTCGCCAAAAGTACTATTTGGTAACCATTATCCTTAACCGACTTATTTTTATGATCTTCACACACAAAAAATTCACAACCCACAATTGGTTTCATCGGAACTTCGGTAGGTTCTTCACCATTTTCTATTGCCGCTTTATTCTTGGCTTCAGCCGCCTTATTATGGTATAAAATATCGCGGACAAAATGAAAAGCACCCATCAAATTCGCATGATCCGTCATGGCAACTGCAGGCATTTTTTGTTGTGCCGCCGCTTTTACCAATGCCGCAATACTAATGGTAGATTGCAATACTGAGAACTGCGTGTGATTGTGCAAATGCACAAACGGCGTATCAATAAGCACCTTTTTATTCTCAAAAAGCTCTTCTCTTGAAACCGCAGGCGCTTGTTTTTCGCCAAACTGCTGGCGGATTTTATCCGAAGCTTCCTTGAGATTTATATGTTTTAAACCAATGAGTTTAATCTCGCTTGGGTTCCTATTTTGAAAATCTTTAAAATAACCAACTTCAACATCAAGTTCTTCCTTTGTAAAAATATCTCGACGTATTAACTCCAAGAAACAACGCGTAGTTGCCTCCACATCGGCAGTGGCGTTGTGCGCTTCGCCGAAAGGTTTATTAAAAAGATACGAGTGCAATTCTGTTAACGTAGGCAATTTGAATTTTCCTCCTCGACCTCCCGGTAATTTCAATAAGGAAGCTGTAACTTCAGTACACGTATCCAGAATTGGCATGGAACTCATTTGGCTTTCCACTCCCATTCTATAAAACTCACAACCCATAATATTGATATCAAAACCTAAATTTTGACCTACAATGAATTTAGCTTTGCCTAATGCAATATTAAATTTCTCTAAAACTTCGGCCAATGAAATTCCATCAGCTTCTGCTAATTCTGTAGAAATACCGTGAATTCGTTCCGCGTCATACGGAATATTAAACCCCTCGGGCTTCACCAAATAATCTTGATGCTCGACGAGTTTTCCCATATCATCGTGCAACTGCCAAGCGATCTGAATACAGCGTGGCCAGTTGTCTGTATCAGAAATGGGTGCGCCCCAACGCTTTGGTAATCCTGTAGTTTCAGTATCGAATATTAAGTACATAGCTGGAAGTGAAGTGTTTGTAATTCTTTAAAATTACAAAAATTGAATTTCAAATTTAGGTTTTTTTTAGATAAAAAAGGAACTGTAGTAATCAAAAAAGAGAAGAAAAATTTCCACTCTTTTTATAACGCATTCTCTTATATTTTTCATTTCTGAATCCGTACAATCATCTGCATATTGCGGAATTAAAAAGACAAATTTAGCGGTTATCCTTTTTTTGGATGTCGTAGTATTTTATCAAAGTAAATTAGAATAATAAGACTCAAAATAATTCTAAAACGTTGTGGTTAAAAGACTAAAAAAGGATTATTCCAAAAAGCAATTAACCCTCACAACATTGACAATTAATCAAAAAA
Source organism: Flavobacterium zhoui (assembly GCF_042787235.1). NCBI lineage: Bacteria > Pseudomonadati > Bacteroidota > Flavobacteriia > Flavobacteriales > Flavobacteriaceae > Flavobacterium > Flavobacterium zhoui. Next base: position 10,083 of record NZ_JBHZPY010000020.1, on the reverse strand, counting down.
TAATCTGATTTGTCAACTTATTATAAATAAAATTGCTTTTTTAAATAAAAAATTAATGAATTCGTAATTTTAAAGAAAGCGCTACAATTATAAAAAAAGAGAATCAAAAAGAAAATAAATCCAAATTAAAATTAGACAATTAAGCTACAGATACTTTATCGGAAACCATAAACTGTTTAAATCGCACTTTGGGCATCGTATATAATGAAATACTGAAATTGACGACCTTATTTCTTTTTTTAAATTTGTTCCTATTGCTAAAACCTTAGACAATTATTCTTGTTATAAAAAGAAGAAATACAATTAAAAAAATAGTTAAAAATGAGTACTACATTATTCGACAAAGTATGGGATTCGCACGTAGTGCGTAAAATTGAGGATGGACCAGACGTATTTTTTATTGACCGTCATTTCATCCATGAAGTTACTAGTCCTGTAGCTTTTTTAGGTTTAAAAGAAAGAGGTGTTTCGGTTTTATACCCAGAACGCACTTTTGCAACTGCTGATCACAACACCCCAACAATAAATCAACATTTACCTGTTGAAGATGCATTATCCGCCAATCAGCTAAAAGCTTTGGAAGACAACGCAGCAGAATATGGCATTTCTCACTGGGGATTAGGTCATAAGAAAAATGGAATTGTACACGTAGTAGGTCCTGAAAACGGAATTACTTTACCGGGTGCAACTATTGTTTGTGGAGATTCACACACTTCTACGCATGGTGCTTTTGGTGCGATTGCCTTTGGTATCGGAACTTCTGAGGTTGAAATGGTTTTGGCTACACAATGCATCATGCAACCGAAACCAAAGAAAATGCGTATCAACGTAAATGGTGAATTGAGCAAAGGTGTTGGTCCAAAAGACGTGGCACTTTACATTATTTCTCAATTAACTACTTCTGGAGGTACCGGTTATTTTGCAGAATATGCTGGAAATGTTTTTGAAGATATGTCAATGGAAGGTCGCATGACCGTTTGCAACTTGAGTATCGAAATGGGTGCTCGTGGTGGTATGATTGCTCCCGATCAAAAAACATTCGATTTCTTAGAAGGAAGATTATACGCTCCAAAAGGCGAAGCTTGGGATAAAGCGGTAGCGTATTGGAAAACATTAAAAACGGATGCTGACGCTGTTTTTGATGCAGAATTAAACATCAAAGCTGCAGATATAGAACCAATGATCACTTATGGTACGAATCCTGGAATGGGAATAGGTATATCAAAAAATATTCCAAATGCTAACCAAGTAGAAGGTGGCGAGGAAACGTATAAAAAATCTTTAGCCTATATGGGCTTTGAAGAAAATGACGTAATGATTGGCAAACCAATTGATTTTGTTTTTCTTGGAAGCTGTACGAATGGTAGAATTGAAGATTTCAGAGCTTTTACAGAAATTGTAAAAGGAAGAAAAAAAGCAGATAATGTTACCGCTTGGTTAGTTCCAGGTTCTCACGTAGTGGAAGCCCAGATTAAAGAAGAAGGACTTTTGGATATTCTTACCGAAGCTGGTTTTGTTTTGCGTCAACCTGGTTGTTCGGCTTGTTTAGCAATGAATGACGATAAAGTTCCTGCGGGAAAATATGCTGTAAGTACCTCAAACAGAAACTTCGAAGGTCGTCAAGGTCCAGGTTCAAGAACATTATTGGCAAGTCCAATTATGGCTGCCGCTGCTGCAGTAACAGGTGTATTGACAGACCCAAGAGATTTGATGTAATTCAATCGCTATAACAATTTCAAATAGAAAAATAAAAAGTTTAGTGTTTCAAGGTTCATTTTCCTTTAACCGAAAATCTGAAATCATAAATCATAAATCATAAATCAAATGGCATACGATAAATTTAATATCCTTACCAGTAGTGCAGTGCCACTACCAATAGAAAATGTGGATACCGATCAAATCATTCCTGCGCGTTTCTTGAAAGCAACCGAACGTGTTGGTTTTGGTGATAATCTTTTCCGTGATTGGAGATACAACGGAGATAATACTCCAAAAGCAGATTTTGTACTAAATGACAAAACGTACAGTGGAAAAATATTAGTAGGCGGAAAAAACTTTGGTTCAGGTTCTTCTAGAGAACATGCAGCTTGGGCAGTCTACGATTACGGCTTTCGCGCGGTTGTTTCTAGTTTTTTTGCAGATATTTTTAAAGGGAATTGCTTAAATATTGGTGTTTTACCGGTACAAGTAAGTCCTGAATTTGCTGAAATTATTTTCAATGCTATCGAAGCCGATCCAAAAACAGAATTAGAAATCAATCTTCCGGAACAAACCATTACTTTAAAAGCAACCGGTCAAAAAGAATCTTTTGATATTTCAGGATACAAAAAAGACAATATGATTAATGGTTTTGATGATATTGATTACTTGCAAAACATCAAAGAAGAGATTGTTGGGTTTGCCAATGCACTTCCTTACTAAAATCATCCTTAAAAATACACAGTTATTGAAGCATGCCTCAAAAGAAATACTTCAATAACTGATTTTACTATTTTATGAAAACAGGATTTCGATTCATAAAATCGAAACCTTCCTAGCATCAAATTTAAAATGAAAAAAAGAAAGATTGAAATAATGGATACGACACTTCGCGATGGTGAACAAACCTCGGGAGTATCATTTTCTGCTGCAGAAAAACTAACCATTGCCCAATTATTGTTGGAAGAATTAAATATTGATCGAATCGAAATTGCTTCGGCCAGAGTGAGCGAAGGAGAGTTTCAGGGCGTAAAAGGCATTATGTCTTGGGCATCAGAAAAAGGATATAGTAACCGAATTGAAGTTTTAACTTTTGTCGACGGAGGACTTTCTATCGAATGGATGAAAAACACGGGTGCAAGGGTGCAGAATTTATTGACCAAAGGTTCATTGAATCATTTGACACATCAGTTAAAAAAAACACCCGAACAACATTTTACTGAAATTGCACAAACAATAGCTTTAGCCAAAGAAAACAACATAGAGACGAATGTCTATTTAGAAGATTGGAGTAATGGAATGCGCAATTCACCAGAATATGTTTTCCAATATCTTGATTTTTTGACGAAACAGCCTGTAAAACGAATATTACTTCCCGATACTTTAGGCGTTCTTATTCCGACAGAAACGTTTGCATTTATATCAGCAATTACAACTAAATATCCAAATGTTCATTTCGATTTTCACGCACACAATGATTACGATTTAAGCATTGCCAATGTGATGGAAGCCATAAAAGCAGGCATCAAAGGACTCCACGTTACCGTAAACGGAATGGGAGAACGGGCCGGAAATGCGCCGTTAGAAAGTACGGTTGCCGTAATAAATGACTTTTTACCGGAAATCAAAATTAGCGTTAAAGAATCTTCATTATACTCCGTGAGTAAATTGGTAGAAACTTTTACCGGATATCGAATTCCTGCTAACAAACCTATTGTAGGTGACAATGTATTTACTCAAACCGCTGGTATTCACGCTGATGGCGACAACAAAAATAATTTATATTTTAATGATTTGCTCCCGGAACGTTTTGGCAGAAAAAGAAAATACGCTTTAGGAAAAACATCTGGAAAAGCTAATATTGAAAAAAATCTTCAAGAATTAGGTCTTCAATTAAACCCTGAGGATTTAAAGTTAGTGACCCAAAGGATTATCGAATTAGGTGACAAAAAAGAAACCGTTACCAAAGAAGATTTGCCCTACATTATTTCTGATGTTTTGGACAGCCAAACCTATCAGGAAAAAATTATTGTTGAGTCCTATATACTATCTCATGCAAAAGGTATGCGTCCATCAACTACTTTATCTTTAAAAATAGATGGTGAAATTATTGAAGAGCACGCACAAGGTGACGGACAATTTGACGCTTTCATGAATGCATTGGCAAAAATATACAAAAGAAAAAATTTAGAATTACCTAAATTAATCGATTACGCTGTCCGAATCCCTCCAGGAAGTAGTTCTGATGCGTTATGTGAAACTATAATTACCTGGGTTAATAAAGGAAAAGAATTTAAAACAAGAGGTTTGGATTCAGACCAAACAGTAGCAGCAATTATCGCCACGCAAAAGATGCTAAACGTAATCTAATCCACCCCGCAGCCCTCACCTAACGCGAAGGAAAGAATAAAATAGGAAAGCATACAATTTATTAGAAAGAAACAAGTAGTCAAAAACCCATCCCTTCAACATCCAGTCTCCCCCTCGTTTAGAGTGGGTCGGGAGAAGGAAAACACAATTAATATGAAATTTAATATCGCCCTTTTAGCCGGAGACGGAATTGGACCAGAGGTAATTAATGAAGCTGTAAAAGTTTCTGATGCTATCGCAAAAAAATTTAGCCATGAAATCACGTGGACACCAGCTTTAACCGGAGCTTGTGCAATTGATGCCGTTGGAGTTCCTTATCCAGATGAAACACATGAAATATGTATGGCAGCTGATGCCGTTTTGTTTGGAGCTATCGGACATCCAAAATACGATAACGACCCAAAAGCAACCGTAAGGCCAGAGCAAGGATTATTATTGATGCGTAAAAAATTAGGCTTATTTGCCAATGTGCGACCTACGTTTACTTTCCCTTCTTTGATTGACAATTCGCCTTTGAAAAGAGAACGGATTGAAGGAACTGACTTGATTTTCCTAAGAGAACTTACTGGAGGAATTTACTTTGGAGAAAAAGGAAGAAAAGACGATGGCGAAACAGCTTATGACACATGCACTTACACCCGATCTGAAGTAAAGCGTTTAGCTAAAAAAGGTTTCGAACTTGCAATGACTCGTTCAAAAAAACTATGTTGTGTTGATAAAGCTAATGTATTGGAAACTTCCCGTTTGTGGAGAGAAACCGTACAAGAAATGGAAAAAGAGTATCCCGAAGTAACAGTAAGTTATGAATTTGTAGATGCTGTAGCGATGCGTTTAGTTCAATGGCCAAACTCTTACGACGTCTTGATTACTGAAAATTTATTTGGAGATATATTAACGGACGAAGCATCTGTTATATCAGGTTCTATGGGATTGATGCCATCTGCATCTGTAGGAGAACACACTTCATTATACGAACCTATTCACGGATCGTATCCACAAGCGACAGGTTTAGATATTGCCAATCCATTAGCGACAGTATTATCTGCAGCAATGATGTTTGAAGATGCTTTTGGATTAAAAGAAGAAGCCGCGGCCATAAGAGCTGTAGTTAATAAATCCTTGGAACAAGGAATTGTAACGGAGGATTTAGCTTCTAAAGACTCAAAAGCATACAAAACTAGTGAAGTTGGTGACTGGTTAGTTGCTAATCTATAATTTTCGAGTACATATCTTTTGTTTAAAAATTGAGTAATAGCGATGAACACAACCTGAAAAAACAACACTCCCATTTAGCTTTTACTCAACTTTAAACAAAATAATAAACAACAAAAAAGGTGTCAATAAATTGACACCTTTTTTTATAGCTAGAAAAAAATATTAATATCCTCCTCTGTTTCCACCACCACGGTTTTCTCCACCACGGCTGTTTCCACCACCATAACCACCGCGTGAATCTCCACCACGACTGTTATTGTTAAAACTTCTTCTTTCGCCTTCTGGTTTTGGCTCAGATTTGTTTACAACGATTGCACGTCCTTGAACAGTTGCACCGTTCAATTCGTCAATTGCTTTTTGAGCTTCATCATCATTTGGCATCTCAACAAAACCAAATCCTTTACTTCTTCCAGTAAATTTATCAGTAATAATTTTAACTGAATCAACTGCTCCGTAAGCCTCGAAAGACTCTCTTAAATCTGCTTCCTCAATACTGAATGGAAGACTTCCAACAAAAATATTCATATGTACTTATTTAAATAATAGAACAAATGTACATCTATTTTTTTCTAATACACTATATATTAGCTTATTTATGATTTTTATTTTTTTAAATGAAGATAAAAAATACTTAAAAGTAACATCCAGTACATTTTCAAGATTAAACTTTACCATAATTCACTGAACAGATTACCTTACAGGCACTTTATAAAAAACACCTTGCTGAAAATTTACAACGTCACCTGCTAAAGGGTTTTTGTAAGTATTTTCTACATTAAATTTAAATGTGCCGCTAACCGTATTATTCGCAGCATCATATTCAGTTATTACAATTTGACCATCTCCAATACCAAAACCTGTAGAAAATGTTATTAATCCGCTAGGGTCGGACAACACATAAGTCGCAGTTCTGGAAGTACTAGTTCCTAAAAAATAACTTTTTTCAACATAAGAATCCAATTTAATGGTCAAAGTCTCGTTTCCGGTATACGCTTCAATAACCAAAGATCCGTTCGTAGCTTTAGTTGCCTTAGTCTCTATAGCCCTCCAAAAGACATTGTCTTTCATCCCTTGTAAAGAAGGATTATTGAATCGAACATCCTCTTGACACGAAATAAATGCGAATAGAACACTAATAATTAAAAGAAGTTTTTTCATAATAGATGTCATTAACCTACACAAAAGTAAATTATTTTAGATAGAAAATTTAAAAACAAAAACAAAAAATACACTCCTTTTTCTTCTAACCTATTATACCTCATTAAAACACCAACCTGATTTGTATTTATCAATAAAAAATGTATCTTTGCACCCTTAATTAATAGAGGTCGAGTACCTCAAAATTTAATCACAAGATTATGTCAGTAAAAATTAGATTACAAAGACACGGTAAAAAAGGAAAACCTTTTTACTGGGTTGTAGCAGCAGATGCTCGCTCAAAAAGAGATGGTAAATACTTAGAGAAAATCGGTACTTACAATCCAAACACAAACCCAGCAACTATCGATTTAAATATTGATAGTGCAGTAAAATGGTTGCACAATGGTGCTCAACCAACTGATACTGCTAGAGCAATTCTTTCTTACAAAGGAGCTTTATTGAAACATCACCTTGATGGTGGTATTCGTAAAGGGGCGCTAACTCAAGAACAAGCTGATGCAAAATTAGCAACTTGGTTAGAAGAAAAAACAGGAACAGTTGATGCTAAAAAAGAAGGTTTGACAAAAGCGCAAGCAGATGTTAAAGCTAAAGCTTTCAAAGCAGAACAAGATGTAAACGCAAAACGTTTAGCTGCAGCTGCACAAGCTGAAGCAGATGCTATTGCTGCTGCAACTCCTGCTGTAGAAGAAGAAGTTGCTGAAGTGGAAGCTGAAGAAGCTCCTGCTGCAGAAGAAAATAACGAAACAACTGAAGCATAATTTTAGAAGGCGAAGATGCGTAAAGAAGATTGTTTCTATTTAGGTAAAATCGCTAAAAAATTTAGTTTCAAAGGGGAAGTTCTTGCCTATTTAGATACGGACGAACCTGAGTTATACGAAAACTTGGAATCAGTGTTTGTTGAATGCAACAAACACTTGGTTCCTTTTTTTATTGAAAATAGCTCCCTTCACAAAAACGATTTCCTTAGAATTCGTTTTGAAGACATGAATACCGAAGAAGATGCCGATGCCATTATAGGTAACGCTATCTATCTACCTCTAAAAATGTTACCAAAACTTACCGGTAACAAATTCTACTTTCACGAAGTTATTGGTTTTGAAGTTGAAGACAAACGCCTTGGCGTTGTTGGAAAAATTCAATCCATAAACGACACTACCGCCCAACCTCTTTTTGAAGTTTTAAATGGTGATGTGGAAATCCTGATCCCAATGATAGATCATTTTCTTGTGAAAATTGACCGTGAAAACAAGAAAATTATCATGGATTTACCAGAAGGTCTTATTGAAATGTACCTTTAAGGTTTATTTGATTAATCGTTTATTTGGTTATTTGTTAAAAATCTAAAATCTTCATGTCCAAATTCCAATTTAAACAATTCTCAATAGAACAAGACCGTTGTGCCATGAAAATTGGAACAGATGGCGTATTGCTTGGTGCTTGGGCACCAATAGAGAATAATCCTTTTAGTATTTTGGATATCGGTGCAGGAACCGGAGTTATTGCTTTGATGCTAGCACAAAGGAGTAACGCAGAACAAATTGACGCTCTGGAAATCGACGAAGAAGCCTACGAACAATCTGTAGATAATTTTGAAAACTCCCCTTGGAGCGACCGTTTATTTTGTTTTCATGCGGGCTTGGATGAATTTGTAGAAGAACCTGAAGACGAGTACGATTTAATTGTTTCCAATCCTCCATTTTATACTGATGATTACAAATCTGATAACGAACAGCGCGATTTAGCCCGTTTTGTTGACGCCATGCCCTTTGAAGATTTAATTGAAGCAGCCGACTTGTTACTTTCGGAAAACGGAATTCTTGCTGTAATAATTCCTTTCAAAGAAGAAGAAAATTTCTTGGCTCTAGCCAATGAATACGAATTATACCCACTAAAAATTACAAGGGTAAAAGGAACTCCAACCACTGAAACCAAACGTAGCCTAATAGCTTTAAGCCGAAATGAAAAAGTTAATTTCCTTATTGATGAATTGATTATCGAAACTGCCAGACATATTTATACCCCAGAATACATCGAATTGACAAAAGATTTTTATTTTAAAATGTAAATTAAATCGCCCTGATTGGTAAGTTTGATTTTTAAAAACTATTCTTGAACTTTTCGATTAAAAACTTTTTCTTATTAAAAGAGTACTTTTTATTAAAATTAAAAAATATAACATTTTTTAATGCTTTTGTTATATTTCTTTATGTAAATTTGTTCTTTAAAAAATCCTCATCATGAAACCAGATTTATTTCAAGCTCCAGATTATTACAACCTTGACGATTTATTAACAGAAGAACACAAACTAGTGCGTGATTCTGCTCGTGCATGGGTAAAACGTGAAGTGTCTCCTATTATAGAAGAATACGCTCAAAAAGCGGAATTCCCAAAACAAATTATAAAAGGTTTGGGTGAAATTGGCGGATTTGGCCCTTACATTCCTGAGGAATATGGAGGAGCTGGTCTTGATCAAATATCTTATGGTTTAATCATGCAAGAAATTGAGCGTGGAGATTCTGGTGTTCGTTCTACATCTTCTGTGCAATCTTCTTTGGTGATGTATCCAATTTGGAAATACGGGAACGAAGAACAACGCATGAAATATTTACCAAAATTGGCTACTGGCGAGTTTATGGGATGTTTCGGATTAACGGAACCTAACTACGGTTCTGATCCGGGAAGTATGATTACCAACTTTAAAGATATGGACGACCATTACTTATTGAATGGTGCAAAGATGTGGATTTCAAATGCTCCGTTTGCAGATATCGCTATTGTTTGGGCAAAAAATGAAGAAGGAAGAATTCACGGTTTAATCGTAGAACGCGGAATGGAAGGTTTTACAACTCCGGAAACACATAATAAATGGTCGCTTCGCGCGTCTTCAACTGGAGAGTTGATATTTGACAATGTTAAAGTGCCAAAAGAAAATTTATTACCGAACAAATCTGGATTAGGAGCACCATTAGGTTGTCTGGATTCAGCACGCTACGGAATTGCCTGGGGTGCTATTGGAGCCGCAATGGACTGTTATGACACCGCTTTACGTTACGCTAAAGAAAGAATTCAGTTTGACAAACCTATCGCAGGAACTCAATTGCAACAAAAGAAATTAGCCGAAATGATTACTGAAATCACCAAAGCACAATTGTTGACTTGGAGATTAGGCGTTTTAAGAAATGAAGGAAGAGCTACAACTGCTCAAATTTCTATGGCAAAAAGAAACAATGTAGACATGGCTATTCACATCGCTCGTGAAGCCAGACAAATGCTTGGCGGAATGGGAATCACAGGAGAATATTCGATTATGCGTCATATGATGAATTTAGAATCTGTGATTACTTATGAAGGAACTCACGATATTCACTTGCTAATTACAGGTATGGATATCACTGGAATTCCCGCATTTAAATAGTAATAAACAACTATTAAAGTATTTTTTAGTACATGACAAAAAACATATTTCATTGGAAATCAATAAAATAAAGAATTTAAAATTAGGATAAAAGACTGATATTCACTACATTAAAGAATTATTACGACATAATTTTTCTAATGAGGAACACCAGTCTCGAGGGTAAAGATATAGCATTAATCACGGTTTTACAAGAGCATTTTAAGGGAGATGTCAATTTAGC
>NZ_JBHZPY010000019.1:0-28222 GCF_042787235.1 Flavobacterium zhoui | reverse complement strand
GTCATTATATATAAGTAGTCGAAATACTGTTTTCTTATAAGACACCGTACTCCTATATATAAGGTAAGAAATGAAACTAGTTAATGAGATTTCTCCTTTGTCGAAATGACAAAGTCAATAAAATAAAAGGAAACAGGATGAAACACGACTCGCTAGCCCCGATAGCAGCGGAAATCCTTTTCTCGAGTTTTTACGAGAGAAAAGATTGAAACGAATAGCGGGAAATAGCTCCTAATAGAAACACACTCTTTTACCTATATATAATGAATGCCATTTGTTTTTACCTATATAGTAACAAACCTTACATATATATTGTATGTGTTTTCGTAATCCTTTATATTTGCATTCTTAAAATATCAAACAATGATTAAGATTACTTTGCCCGATGGGTCAGTTAGAGAGTATGCTTCAGGGGTAACCCCCATGGATGTTGCTAAAAGCATTAGCGAAGGATTTGCTAGGAATGTGATTTCGGCTTCTTTTAGTGGTACAACTATTGAAACTTCAACTCAATTAACGACGGACGGGAGTCTTACATTATATACATGGAATGATGCTGATGGTAAAAAAGCTTTTTGGCATTCGACTTCACACGTAATGGCACAGGTTCTGGAGGAAATGTTTCCTGGGATAAAATTAACTCTTGGACCAGCAATCTCTAACGGGTTTTACTATGATGTAGATTTTGAAGACCAGAAGATTACTGATGCTGATTTCAAAAAAATTGAGGATCGTGTTCTTGAAATTTCAAGAGGAAAACATGAATTCAAACTACGTCCTGTATCTAAAGCAGAAGCTTTAGAATTATACAAAGACAACGTTTACAAAACAGAACTGATTACTAATCTTGAAGATGGAACGATTACGTTTTGCGATCATGCTACCTTTACTGATTTATGTCGTGGTGGTCATATTCCAAATACTGGAATAATCAAAGCGATGAAAATCATGAGTGTTGCTGGAGCTTACTGGCGCGGTGATGAGAAAAATAAACAGTTGACTCGTGTTTATGGAACGTCGTTTCCTAAACAAAAGGATTTGACTGAATACTTGGAATTGCTTGAAGAAGCAAAACGTCGTGACCATAGAAAACTAGGTAAAGAATTGGAATTGTTTGCTTTTTCACAAAAAGTAGGCGCAGGTTTACCATTATGGTTACCAAAAGGAGCCGCCTTGAGAGATCGACTAGAGCAGTTTTTGAAAAAAGCACAGAAAAAAGGTGGTTATGAGCAAGTGGTTACGCCACATATTGGTCAGAAAGAATTATACGTAACTTCAGGGCATTATGCAAAATATGGTGCAGATAGTTTCCAACCGATAAGTACCCCTGCTGAAGGAGAAGAGTTTTTATTGAAACCAATGAACTGCCCTCATCACTGTGAAATTTACAATGTACGCCCTTGGTCTTATAAAGATTTACCTAAGCGTTATGCTGAATTTGGTACTGTTTACAGATACGAACAAAGTGGTGAATTGCACGGATTGACTCGTGTAAGAGGATTTACTCAGGATGATGCACATATCTTTTGTACGCCAGATCAATTGGACGAAGAATTCAAGAAAGTAATTGACTTGGTGCTATATGTATTCTCTTCATTAGGTTTCGAAAACTTTACTGCTCAGATTTCATTAAGAGACAAAGAGAACAGAGATAAGTATATAGGTACCGATGAAAACTGGGAAAAAGCGGAGAATGCTATCATCAATGCTGCCAAAGACAAAAACCTAGATACCGTTATCGAATATGGCGAAGCGGCTTTTTATGGTCCAAAATTAGATTTCATGGTAAAAGATGCCTTGGGAAGACAATGGCAATTAGGTACGATTCAGGTGGATTACAACCTGCCAGAACGTTTTGACTTAACATACAAAGGGTCTGACAATGAATTACATAGACCTGTCATGATACACAGAGCGCCGTTTGGTTCGATGGAACGATTTATAGCTATTTTACTAGAGCATACAGCAGGAAATTTCCCACTATGGCTGATGCCGGAACAGGCTACAATCTTGTGTTTGAGCGAGAAATATGAAATATATGCTAAAAAAGTTTTGAATCTGCTAGAAAATCACGAAATTCGCGCCCTTGTAGACAATAGAAACGAAACAATCGGGAAGAAAATTAGAGATGCCGAAATGCAGAAAACCCCGTTTATGTTGATTGTAGGTGAGGAAGAAGAGAAAAACGGAACGATTTCTATCCGTCGTCATGGACAAGAAGGAAAAGGAAATATCAGCGTTACAATAGAAGAATTTGTTGCTATTGTAAACGAAGAGATCAATAAAACATTAAAAGTATTTACAGTTTAACTTAAATTATAAAGTCATAGCAATAAGAAGCAACAGAGGTTATCAACCTCGCGTAGAAAAAAAGGATGCACACAGAATAAATAATCTTATTCGTGGTGTACAAGAAGTAAGACTTGTAGGTGAAAATATAGAGCCTGGAGTTTTTAAACTTTCGGAAGCTTTAAGATTAGCGGATCAATTTGAATTGGATTTAGTTGAGATTTCTCCTAATGCTGAACCTCCGGTTTGTAAAATCATGGATTACAAGAAATTTGTTTACGAGCAAAAGAAACGTGATAAAATCCTAAAAGCGAAATCTACGCAAGTAGTCGTTAAGGAAATTCGTTTTGGACCTCAAACAGATGAACATGATTACGAATTTAAGAGAAAGAATGCTGAGAAGTTCTTGAAAGAAGGAGCAAAATTAAAAGCTTTTGTTTTCTTTAAAGGGCGTTCAATCATTTATAAAGATCAAGGTCAAATCTTATTATTAAGATTGGCTACGGATTTAGAAGAATTTGGTAAAGTGGAAGCGATGCCAGTTCTGGAAGGAAAGAGAATGATTATGTTCATTGCTCCGAAGAAAAAGAAGTAAAAGTTAGCAGTCGCAGTTTTCAGTTTTCATACTGCAAACTGAAAACCGAGACTGAAAACTAAAAAATAAGTAAGTAAGAATAAATTAAAATACTAGGAAAAAATGCCTAAAATGAAAACCAAATCTAGCGCCAAGAAACGTTTTAAAGTTACTGGTTCTGGAAAGATTAAAAGAAAGCATGCTTTTAAAAGTCACATCTTGACTAAAAAATCTAAAAAACGTAAATTAGCTTTGACACATTCAGCGCTAGTTCACAAAACAGATATGAAAAGCATCAAACAACAATTAAGAATTATTTAATTAAGACTTAAAGTTGCAAAGTCAAAGGTCTTAGAGACTTTGGACATTCGACTTTAAATACTTTTGACTAAATAGTCTTTAGGTTAAAACAATTTAAAATAACCTTGGAGTATGGCCATTAAGTGCTTTTGATTAAATTCAAGCCGCCTGCTACAAAAACACATCAAAATTATGCCAAGATCGGTAAATTCAGTTGCTAAAAGAGCAAGAAGAAAAAAAATAATGAAGCAAGCCAAAGGTTTCTTTGGTAGACGTAAAAACGTTTGGACAGTTGCTAAGAATGCGGTAGAGAAAGCAATGTGCTACGCTTACCGTGACAGAAAAGTGAACAAAAGAAATTTCCGTGCATTATGGATTCAACGTATCAACGCTGGAGCTAGATTGGAAGGAATGTCTTATTCACAATTCATGGGTAAAGTAAAAGCTAACGGAATCGAATTGAACAGAAAAGTTCTTGCAGATCTAGCTATGAACCACCCTGAAGCTTTCAAAGCAGTACTTAATAAAGTAAAATAAACGTTTTATCAACTCAATTTAGATTACTTACTTATATAGAAACCTCAATCGAAAGATTGGGGTTTTTTGTTTTTAAATGATATTTACAAATTAAGAAAAGATACTAATACAATAAGTTTTGTATCATAATTAATTTCAGTAATTTCGGAAAATGGTACTTAGAAAACTGCATTTCCCGATTTATATTATATTATTAGCCTTAATTTTTGCCACTCAATCCTGTGAGAAAAAAACGCAAAACAAGCCCCCGAAAAAACAAGATCTTACAGAAATTAATAGACTCTTAGCAGTTGGTCATGAACATTATGAAAATGAAGAATTTGATAGCTCCTACTATTATTATAACAAAGCCAGATATGCTGCCGAAATAAAAAAAGATACTTCCAGAATTATTAACTCTATAAGTTGGATGGCACAGATTCAGAGAGTCCAAGGAGATTATACAGGTAGTGAAGCTACAGCTGTCGAAGCACTATCTTTTTTAGAAAACAATGGCAAATATCCCAATGGCAGATGGAATATTTATAATGCACTAGGCAATAATTACTTATATACATTTGACAATGACAACGCCCTTTATTACTTCAAAAAAGCATTAAATTTAAAAACAGATCCAATTGAAAAAGCTGGTATCGTAAACAATATCGCAATAACATATATAGAAAAGGGTAATTATAAAAAAGCCTTACAAAATCTTTTGCCTTTGATAAAAAAAAAAGAAGTACTAAATCACGCCGAAACATTTGCCAGAATAAACGATAATTTAGGTGACTCCTATTCTAAATCTGAAAGTTCAAAGGCACTTTACTATTTAAATCAAGGCCTAAAAATAAGGTTACAAATAAAGGATGACTGGGGGTTGATTTCGAGTTATTATCATCTTTCCGAATACTACAAAAAAAGCAATCTAAATTTAGCTACTGATTACGCCCAATTGACCTATGAAAAAGCAACAGAAATAAACAGTGTTGATGACCGTTTGCGATCTTTAGAACTATTAATTAAAAACAGTACAGGGAATAAATTGAAAATTTTTTCATTACATTATCTCCATATTAATGACAGTATTAATAAAGTCCGACAAAAAGTAAAGAATCAATTTGCTAAAATAAAATACGATTCAACTAAAGAAAAGAACGAAAATGAAAAACTAAAAGCGCAAACAATACTACAGCAAGAACAACAGCAAAACAAAAACGTATTCTTGTACCTCGTGGTTGCAGTTATTATTACCATGAGTATTGTTGTTGGTAATTTCCTTGTAGTCAAAAACAAACGAGAAAAAATAAAAAGTGCCTATACTACTGAGATTCGAATTGCTAAAAAACTGCATGATGAACTGGCTAACGATGTTTTCCATACGATGGCTTTTGCAGAAACACAAGATCTATCGACTAATGCGAATAAAGACATATTACTTAGCCACCTTGATACTATATATTCACGAACGCGAAACATTTCTAAAGAAAATAGTTCTATAGAAGCAGGGCCTTTATTTACTTCTAACTTCAAAGAAATGATGTCTGCATTCAACAGCTCTGCAATTAATGTCTTAGTCAGCGGAATAGATACGATTGACTGGTTAAGTGTAGACAATAATACAAAAATAACAATGTACCGTGTACTTCAAGAATTGCTTGTCAACATGAAAAAACACAGCCTATGCAGTTTAGCAGTAATAATTTTCAAAAAAAATGAAAATAAATTACAAATAGATTACAGTGATAATGGTATCGGAGCAACATTTGATGAAAAAAAATCAAGAAATGGACTGCAGAATGTAGAAAACCGTATTCAAGCTATAAAAGGAACCATAACTTTTGAAACAAAATCTGGCAAAGGCTTCAAAGTACACACTACATTCCCAATTTAAGTATAGTATTTAAAATGTGAAATTTTATTTGGCTAGGCTTACCATCTATGTAAATATTTCTTAATAATAACATTGGGTGTAATTAGCTTTTGATTGTAATTTACATCATTTCGAGTGATTTTCTACAGAACAATTATATAGAGAACTACAAAAATTAGTGTTAAAAACGATTCTCGATACATTTTCTATTCGGTTTTACTGCACAAAAAGCACTCGAACTGACGTTTTTAATAATTGCGCCCAACTAACGTTAACTTTAAAAAAATGAAAATAAATTATAAATAGATTACAGTGATAGTGGTGTTAGAGCAACATTTGATAAAAAAAATCAAGAAATGAACTATAGAATGTGGAAAACCGTACTCAAGCTATAAAAGGAACTGTTACTTTTGAAACTTAATCTAACAAAAGTTTTAAAGTAACAATACTATTTCCAATATAATCAGAATGACTATGTTTAATAAAGTTTTAATTGCCGAAGATCTAGATACCATAAGCATTGCGGTAATTCAAGCGCTGGAGACATTGTCTATTGTAGAGATTCATCATGCTAAATACTGTGACGATGCTTATTTAAAAATTAAAAAAGCACTTCTCGATAATGTCCCCTATGACCTATTGATTAGTGATTTATCATTTAAAACCGACCATAGCGAAAACAAGCTCAATTCTGGTGAAGAACTTATCGAAGCCGTAAAAATTGCGCAACCCGATATTAAGACAATAGTTTTTTCGATAGAAGACAAATCCTTTAGGGTACAATCACTATTTAATAATTTAGGCATTAATGCTTACGTTTCGAAAGGGCGTAATAGTATCCCAGAACTGCAACACACTATTCAGCGTATTTATGACAATGAAGACAAAATTGTCTCGGCGGAACTATCTCATACGATGCGAGACAAGTCAATTTTTGAAATTGAAACTTATGACATTTCTCTTTTAATGTTATTATCTAAAGGTCATATCTTAGGTGAAATTGCAGAAAGATTCAAACGGTTAGGCACAACACCCAACAGTACCAGTAGTATAGAAAAACGCATCAATAAACTAAAAGTGTATTTTAAAGCTAATAATAACGTTCATTTAATTGCCATAGCAAAAGATTTGGGATTAGTTTAAGTACTTTTTATTAATTCTGTATTAATTTACAAATTATAATCTAGGCTCAAAGATATTCTGTTTAGTGAATCGGTACTCAATTTTTCATTTCCATCAATTACATTTTTTTTAAAATAATTAGTCACTTTACGGTTTCCCGTAAAGAACTTATTTTTTTTGGTTATAAGTTTGCTCTTTAAACTTTAAAATCATAAAAAATGGCCAATTTTACGACCGAAGACTTAGCATTTACAGGATATTCACAAACAGTTGACGTAAGTAATAATCTCACTTATAATGAAATTATAGAACGTATATATCTAGATAAAACTGAAGAATTTGAAGTAGTTCATTTTTGCAACCAATTTTTAGAAAGATATAAGGTCCCTCAAACAAGGATAAGTTTTCAAAAGGTAGAAAGTCTATTACAACATTCTATTTTGGAAAATGAAGTTTATAGGGAACAATTATTAGATTGGATTGCTACTAATTGGGTGAAAATATAATGTATCACTGTTTGTAAATTAGAACCGATAGGGCGTCTAACAAACCAATATTTTAATACTTCCATTTTTTACTTTTGCATCTATTCCAACCGTAAATTTCATTAATTTTTCGCAAACAGTTACGGATAAATTAATTCATTTCACTAAAAACAAAAAAAATGATTGTAAAAAATGATGCTGTCTTTGAATTACAACTTTTAAAAATAAA
Organism: Flavobacterium zhoui; assembly: GCF_042787235.1. Classification (NCBI taxonomy): domain Bacteria; kingdom Pseudomonadati; phylum Bacteroidota; class Flavobacteriia; order Flavobacteriales; family Flavobacteriaceae; genus Flavobacterium; species Flavobacterium zhoui. The sequence continues at coordinate 20,834 of NZ_JBHZPY010000019.1, read as the reverse complement.
TAAAAATTCGATAGAAGAAAAATGGGATAAAAAGGTTAATGATCATGAAAATTACGTAAAAGAATATATTAAACATTATAAAAAATCACTAAAAGGGAATTCCAATTCGTTATCAAAATACCCATATATGAAAATAAAATGGGAAGCTTTAGGCATGAAATTAGATAAGGCTCAAAAAAAAGAATTACTAACGAGTAAGCAAATAAAAAAAGTCCTAAAAACTCAGTTGAAAATCGTAACTATTTGCTGCGAATAAACATACCTATCTAAATTATTTAATGAAAAAAATCTTGTTACTACCACTTATCATACTTTTCACGATCACTCCTACACGCTCTACAAAAGAAAACAAACATTTAATAATTTACTATAATACGGAGCACTACAAGTATGACGATGAAAGTATTATTAGAAACAATATAAAGTAGCACAAACCGAGGGGCCTAAATACTTATATCTACCTAATAAAAAAAATATTCTTACCCACTTTACTATATGTAATACCGTATACTTATCAAATTTGATTATTTTATAATTTTATTACTCCAAATGAGGTTTCCCGTAAGTAAATGCTATTTATTGAAGGTACGTTTGTACTCAATTCAAACCTCTAACACTTGAATTCGTTAATAATTTTTGATTTTCTGTCTTCAATACAAATGTCAGTAATGTTGATGGTAACAGGTTGCATCATTTATTTAATATATAAAATTTGGAGAAAGAAGTAAATTCCCGAGTAAAAGCGAGAGTATATGAACCTACAACTTAACAAAAAATTAGTATGATTTTTAAAAATAAACTTGAAGAAATAACCTTAGATAAAGAAGGTATGATTTTAAATTGTAAAGAAAGAGCGCAAAAAGAAATTTTGTTTTCTGAATTGAATGAAATCTATATTACCGTAAATAAAAGGAAACCATTTTCTGAATTTTTAATTATTTTAATATCCGTTTGTATCGCGTCATTTTCTTTTTTGTTTTTACAAACCAATATCGTTTTAACCCTCTCTGTACTGCTAATTTTTACAATTGTTGTAAGAATGAGTACTTACAACAGATATGGGGTGAAAATATGCTTAAAAAATGGCGAAATTATTGAAAAAAAGATTGAAGCTAAATCAAAACATGAAATAATAGATATTGTTAATGATGTCAAAAAAGAGATCTACAATTATAAAATTAAAAAAAGCAATGAAGAATTAATTCAATTCTCTGTGTAAGTTACCGCTTTTTTTTAAGGTCGCTTACTTATTTTAGTCTTCAATTTACCCTATCTTTGAATTGCGCTTATTTTCTTCTATTCATTAGATTTTTTTCAATAAATACAATTTGAAGTCTATACTTTCCCTCCTACTTTTCCTGATTTATTCAGTTGTTTTCTCTCAAACTAAAATCGTTTCCTGGAATCTGGAAAACTTTGGTAAATCAAAATCAGAAGAAACAATAAACTACATCGCAAGTTCCCTGAAAAACTATGATCTCATTGCTATTCAAGAAGTTGTGGCGGGATATGGCGGCGCACAAGCAGTAGCAAGATTAGCGGATGAACTCAATCGCAAAGGAGCTAAATGGGATTATGCGATTAGTGATCCAACCAGCAGCACCGCCTACAAAACCGAACGATATGCCTTTATTTGGAAAACGAGTAAGCTTAAAAAAATAGGGAGAGCCTGGCTAGAAAAAAAATACCATTTGGAGATTGACAGAGAACCTTATTTCTGTACATTCCAATATGGAGATAAACAATTTACTGTCGCCAATTTTCATGCTATTACCAAAAACAAACAACCAGAAACGGAGATTAAATATTTTAAATTTTTACCTGATGAATATCCAACATTAAATTTAATTTTTGCTGGTGATTTCAATTGTCCGCAATCACATACCGTTTTTAATCCTTTGAAAAAAATGGGTTACCAATCCGTTTTAGTGCATCAGAAAACCTCATTAAAAAAAGAGTGTAAAAATGGGCAATGCCTCGCATCAGAATTTGATAATATGTATTATAAAACTTCGAAAATCAATACCTTAAATTCAGGTGTTATTTCGTTTTATAAAAATTTCGATTCCCTTCAAGAAGCAAGGATAATATCCGATCATATTCCTATCTGGCTCGAATTCTCTTTGAATTAACTATTCAAAAACTTCAAATTTATCTCCATCAAAACTGGCAAAAACCATGCTGGGATGAGAATCCTGGTGATATATATTTCCTTTATTATCGATTGCAATTGCACCTGCAAAACCATCATACGGTTTTAATTCCGTGAACGTTTTAGTAAAGGCTTCTTGTATTGAAAAACCATCTGTAACGCGAGTTACAATTTTAGCAGCAGTTGCATTACTCACTATATCCTCACCTACTCCTGTTAGACTAACGCCACAAAATGCGTTTGCATAATTTCCGGCAACGGTAGCCGAATCAGAAATCCTACCTGGAATTTCAAATCCTTTTCCTCCTGTAGATGTCGCTGCAGCAATTTTACCATTTTGGTCTAAAGCCACACAACCCACTGTTCCAGTTCCTAGCGCTTTCAGTTTATTTTCATATTCTGTTCTACGTTGTGGAATCTCCGTTGAAAAAGACTCAAAACCGTGTTGTCGGGCAAAATTAGTTGCTCCACTTCCGCCTAGAACTCTGTCGTCATATTGCATCAATATGTGAGCAACCTTAATTGGATTTTTTACTTCTTCAATATTGATTACACCACTCATTTTCTGAGATTCACCATCCATAACAGCAGCACTCATTCTAATTTTTCCGTCACTTTGAATTTGCGAGCCAATTCCTGCATTAAACAATTCATCATCTTCCAAAAGCGAAACGGCATAAACGACTGTCTCTAATGCAGCATGTTCTTTTAAAAATTCAAAAGAATCTTTTACTATTCGTTCCAGTGCATTTTGTTTGGCAATTTTCGTTTCGTGATTGGTAGATGATTCTGAGAAAAATCCGCCGTGTATGATTAGTTTCAAATTAAAATTTTAAAAATTAAGAGCTCCGGTTTAAAGACAAAACGACAAAACAAATTAATAGCTTTTTACATCTAAGTTTTTTTACTTTCTCTTTTCCATTATCATAGACCTATGAATATTGGGAAGATTGAATATGCATTTTATGAGTATCCAGACTATAAGTGTCAAATTTACTCATAACATGTGTCACTAAATGCGAGATAGAAATAGGTTGACCTAATTCTACTTGTGTCAAATTAGTATCTTTTATTTCACGACCATCAACTAAAATTACTAATCCAGAACCAATCGCCTCCATTTGAATATTATTGGTAATTAACAAACCCGTATCTTCTCCAAGACCTATTCCCAATACTCTGGGATTACCCACAACAGCTTGAAAAAGTCTTCCAATTCTGCCGCGTTGCACAAAATGTGTATCGATAATTACACCATCAATTAATCCTAGTCCACTGGAAATTTTCACTTCCCCTTTTAATAAAGCTTCTGAGCTACTGCCTTGATAAATCATATTATTTGATGCTGCTGCAGCACCAGCTGAAGTTCCAGCATAAATAAATTCTTCATTGTGGTATTTATCCAGTAAAATATCATGAAAAGGTGTTCCTCCAAGTATAGAAGTCAATCGCAACTGATCACCTCCTGTAAACATTACGATGTCAGCTGCTTTTAGTCGAGCTAAAATGGCTTCGTCTGCGGCTTGATCTCTTCTTTCTATATTCAGTATATCAATATTCTTAGCATTCAAATGCTCAAATGCTTTTACATATTCAGGACCAATTTCTTTTGGAATAACTGAGGCCGTGGTAATAACTTCAATACGTGAATTCTCCTTATGTTTTGATTCATTTAAGATCCTTTTTAAAATCCCTGCTTCAAAAAAATTTAAATTGCTAGTTGCATTTTTATCCAAATCAGTTTCCGTAAAACTTCCTTTATCTACCGCACCTCCTATTATTATCAGTTTTCCTAGTATATTCATTTGGCAAAAATAACCAAAAAGATAAAAGAAGCACTTGAAGTTCAATCCTTTTTTTAAAAATTTAGAATGAAATACTTATTGTTAATATTCAATAAATAAATTTTGATTCCTATTTTAAAAAAACTACTTTTAATTTAGTTCTATGCATTTTCCAAAAACAAAAATCCATTGTTGTCTTCTTTATAAAAAACAACACAGACCTTATTACTTTTAAAATCAAACCATTACCTATTAATTCTATTTCAAAAAATAAAATTCCATTTTATGAAAATAATCAAAGTACAAGCCCTACGCGGTCCCAATATATGGAGCATACAAAGAAAAAAATTAATCCAAATGCGATTGGATTTGGAAGAAATGGAACAGTTTCCAACTAATAAAATTGAAGGATTTAAAGAACGTATTGAAGCTATGTTTCCTACAATGATTGAACATCGTTGTTCTGAAGGCTGTCGCGGTGGATTTTTTTCCAGAGTAGAACGTGGTACCTGGATGGGCCATGTGATTGAACATATTGCACTCGAAATTCAATCTTTGGCTGGAATGGAAACTGGATTTGGGAGAACCAGAGAAACCAAAACTCCCGGAACTTATAATGTAGTTTTTAGTTATACAGAAGAGAACGTAGGCCTTTTTGCAGCTGAATGTTCCGTTGCAATTGCCGAAGCATTAATCGCGGGAACGCCATATGATGTGGAAGCTGACTTACAAAAAATGCGTGAAATCAGGGAACGTGTTCGACTTGGACCAAGTACCGGAAGTATCGTAGAAGAAGCTGTTGCCAGAAATATCCCTTGGATTAGATTGGGAACAAATTCATTAGTTCAACTAGGATATGGTATTAATCAAATGCGTTTTCAAGCCACAATTACTTGTAAAACTAGTAGGATTGCCGTAGATATTGCCTGTAATAAGGAGCAAACCAAGAAAATGCTGGATATGGCTTCAATTCCAGTCGCAAATGGAAGTATTTGTACGGATGAGGAAGGTTTAGCAGATACGATTAAAAAAATTGGTTATCCCATTGTACTAAAGCCTTTGGACGGAAATCATGGAAAAGGAGCTTCCATTAATGTTACTAATTGGGATGATGCAGTTGCTGGCTTAGCCTTCGCAAAAGAATATGGCAAACGTGTTATCGTAGAAAAATTTATCACTGGTTTCGATTTTAGAATATTAGTAATCGACAATAAACTTGTTGCCGCTGCAAAACGAGTTCCTGCCCATGCAATAGGAAATGGAAATGACACAATTCAACAATTAATTAACACTATCAATCTAGATCCCAGAAGAGGTTACGGCCATGAAAATGTGTTAACTCAAATAGATGTGGATCGAGATACCGAAGAATTATTAGAAAAACTTGGCTATACACTGGAAACTATTCCAAGAACTGGCGAAATAGTTTTCCTAAAATCTACTGCTAATCTAAGTACGGGTGGAACTTCTGTAGATGTTACAGATATGATGCATCCAGAAAACATTTTCCTTGCCGAAAGAATTTCAAGAATAATAGGACTGGATATTTGCGGTGTTGATATTATGGCGGAAAATTTAACCCAACCATTGAAAGAAAATGGTGGTGTAATTCTTGAAGTCAATGCTGCTCCAGGATTTAGAATGCACCTTGCCCCTTCCGAAGGGTTACCGAGAAATGTAGCTTCCCCAGTTATTGATATGTTATATCCTCCCGGAAAATCATGTCGTATTCCAATTATTGCAGTTACTGGTACCAATGGTAAGACGACAACTACCCGACTTTTGGCACATATCGTAAAAAATAATGGATTCAAAGTGGGGTTTACCACTTCGGATGGGATTTATATTCAAAATCACATGATGGAAAAAGGTGATACAACCGGACCTCTAAGTGCCGAATATATTTTACGAGATCCAACGGTAGAATTCGCTGTTCTGGAAACGGCCCGCGGTGGAATCCTTCGTTCTGGCTTAGGGTTTAGCCGTTGCGATATTGGAATTATTACCAATATTCAGGAAGATCATTTGGGATTAAGTGATATTCACACCTTAGATGACTTGGCAAGAGTCAAAGCTACTGTTGTAAAAAGTATTAAGAAAGATGGCTGGGCAGTTTTAAACGGAGACGATGAAAATTGCATAAAATTAGGTCAGGATCTAAATTGCAATGTCGCCTACTTTAGTTTAAGTGAAGACAATGATTTCATCAAAAAACTTTGTGCTGAGGGAAAAACTGTTGCGGTTTATGAAAATGGCTATATCACCATCAAAAAAGGAGAATGGAAAATCCGAATTGAGCGTGCCACTCATGTCCCTTTAACATTGGGAGGAAAAGCAAAGTTTATGATTGCCAATGTACTTGCAGCCACTTTAGCGAGTTATTTATGGGGTTTTAAAACTGAAGATATCAGTTTATCTCTACAGACTTTTATTCCAAGTGCAGCACAAACTCCCGGTCGAATGAATATTTTTGAGTTCAAAAAATTCAAGGTATTGATTGATTTTGCTCATAATGCATCTGGTTACAAAGGAGTCGAAGAATACCTGCAAAGTGTCGATGCTACCAAAAAAATAGGAATAATAGCTGGCGTTGGTGACCGTCGTGATGAAGACATTAGAGAATGTGCCAATATTGCCGCCAGAATGTTCGATCATATTATCATTCGACAAGAAAAATACCTGAGAGGAAGAACAGAAGAAGAGATTATAAATTTAATCCTTGAAGGAATTAAAAATTCTGGTAAAACGGTAACCTATGAAATTATCCCTAAAGAAACCGAAGCCATAAGACATGCGATAAATTGTGCCGAAGAAGGGAGCTTCATCACTGCTTTAAGTGATGTTGTAACTAATGCCATAGATATTGTACAAGAATATTTAGACAAAGAAAATGAACATGGACTGGTGTAATTTTCAGAAGCTGTTCCTGCTGTCCGTTATATCTTTCTTCGCCTATAGAAGGCAAAGAAAGGATGCCACTTTCATCAGGGCTAAAAAAAAGTAAAAGCCAATCGATTACGATTGGCTTTTACTTTACATTATGTTTTCTGTTTTTTCTTTCTTGCGGCAGGAAATAACACATTATTCAAAATCAAGCGATATCCTGGAGAATTAGGATGCAAATCCAAAACTGTGGGCGGATCGCCGACCTGATGTTGAAAATCTTCAGGGTCATGACCACCATAAAACGTATACATTCCCTTGCCTTTTTCACCATGAAGATATCGAACTTCGCCATTCAATTCACAGGTTCCCATAACCAATACATTAGATTTAATTAGTGCGGGATCAAAAGAAGTGGTTTGCCCCATAAAACCTTTTACGAGTTGCGTATGATTTTGACACAACATACTGGGAATGGGATCCCATTTTGCCGAAAATTCCATCAAAGTGAAATAATCTTTTTCCATTGGAATCCGCCTTTTCAAAGTCATATCGATATCTGAAAATTCATATTGCTCAGGTCTTCTTTCTAAAATAAAATCTTTGAATGCAAACGTAGAACCGTAATTCATCTTCGATTGATAATTAGCATCACTCGCGTCTCCATCAAACATAGTCTCGCAAATATCAACACCGTCCGCAGCCAAAGCAATATCAAAACTATCTGTTGCTGAACACATGGCAAACATAAAACCACCACCAATTACAAAATCCCTAATCTTTTTGGCAACAGCAACTTTTTCTTGAGAGACTTTTGAGTATCCTAATTTTGCAGCTAAAATTTCAGCTTCTTTCTTTTGCTCAATGTACCAAGGTGCATTTCTATAGGCTCCAAAAAACTTACCGTATTGCCCGGTAAAATCTTCATGATGCAAATGCAACCAATCATAAAGTAGCAGTTGGTCGCTTAAAACTTCTTCATCATAAATAGGTGTAAAAGGAATTTCAGCATACGTCAAAACCATGGTAACAGCATCATCCCAAGGTTGCTTCCCTTTGGGCGTATAAACTGCAATTTTAGGCGCTTTTTCCAAAATAACAGCTTCCATATTTTGTGAAGGGCTAGATATTTCATTCAATATCTTGGTTTCTTCACTATCCGAGAGAATTTCAAAACTTACTCCTCTAATTTGGCATTCTCTACGTATTTCAGGTGCATCAGGTAATAAAAATGACCCGCCACGATAATTCAATAACCAACTTGCTTTATAATTTTTATCTAAACACCAATACGTAATTCCATAAGCTTTGAGATGATTTTGCTGCGTGGTTTCATCCATTGGCAACAAAATAAAAGAAGCTTTTGCAGAAAAAGAAAGTAGAATGACAAAAGTATAAATAATTCGCTTCAACATCGTTTAATGATTTTTATCTATCAAAGATAGAAAGTAAGTACTTGAAATGATACAAATTTCACTTTAAAATAAAACCCAAAATCCTTTTGGAGAAAAAACACGTAAATATACGCATAGACAAACTATATCAAGTGTATAAATTTACACTTCGATATAAAAGCAAAGTAGAAATGGAAAATTTAGAAATAGACTTTAAGAAAAAGACAAAACCATTCAATATAAAGATTTTTATAATAAACATTGGAATACTACTGCTAGTACTACTAATTTTAACTTTCTATGTAATGTGTTATCAGCTTTTTTTTAATTAGGAATATTTACGCTTTATAACGCAACAAACCATTATTTTGAAAAATCACTTCATAGCTTTATCGGAAGAAATTCTTATATCATCACAGGCAGGAGAAGATACAACATCGCTTAGACAGCAATTATTTTATATTAGACAGTCAAAACTTGAAAAAAGTCTGTATGCAGATGATCTCAAAAAAGTATTTTGGATTAACATATACCATGCATTTTATATAATCATTTCGAATGAAACGAAAGAAAGTTACAGAATTTTGAAGGTCAAAAGAATCAAAATTTCTCGCGCGGTTCTCTCTTTAGATTATATTGAACATGGAATATTAAGAAAATATAAATTCAAAATGGGCTACGGATATTTCACAAATCCATTTTACTCCAGTTTTATAAAGAGTGCAGCAGTCGAAAAGGTCGATTATAAAATTCATTTTGCTTTAAGAAGTATTAAATAAATGAGCATTTCTATTCCTACTTACGACAGTAAACATATAGATCAACACCTCAGTTTAGTTGCTAAAAATTTCATTGAATTAAAAACGGAAATTGATCATGATGCAAAAACAATTTAGGTTTCGGATTTTATATTGCACAATTTAAAGGATTTTGGCAGAAAAAAATCTATCAAAAAAATAATGGAAACTATCTTCAAGAAAGACTTTTCGACATATAGTCTTCGATTCAAAACTGGAAAGCCAATTGATGAAAGCAAACTTGCTTCCTAATTTATTTATTTGGTAAAAAGCCAAACCTTACATTTCCATTATAATAATATCATTTTGCACAGCGTAAACCACTAATCCGGCAATATTTTTGGATTGTGTTTTCAGTAATAAACTATTGCGATGCCCTTCAACCGTTCTGGGGCTTATGAAAAGTTGTTCCGCTATTTCAACTGTACTTTTCTGGAAACAAATAAGTTTAAGCACTTCAATCTCCCGCTTGGTAAGGAAGTTATTGTCAAAATTGCTTTTGATTTTCTTATTAGTCAAAACATCTTCCTTAATAACTTTCATAACAGAATCCGTGTAATAAAATCCTTTTAACGCAACCTCATTTATGGTAGTTAACAAGTCTTGAGGCGTTGCATTTTTTATCAAATACGAAACGGCACCCACATCAATCATATTGGCAACAAAGGATTTAGAATCATAACTGGTAAGTGCAATAATTTTGATTTCAGGAAACTCTTTACGAATAATTTTAGTGGCTTCTACTCCATTAATCACCGGCATTTTCAAATCCATAATAATAATGTCCGGATGATTAATATTTAACTGTAGAAAAGAAATGAGCTCATCTCCATTTGAAGCTTCAAAAATAACCTCTAGGTTTTTTTCCCGCTCCAACAAAAATGAAATTCCTTTTCTAAAAAGTAATTCATCGTCTACCAATATTATTTTGATTGTGTCATTCATTCTTTAAAAATTAAAAACTACTGAAATCCCGTTGTTAATTGAGGAATCCATAGCAATTGTCCCTTTTAAGAAAGCTACTCTACTCTCAATATTTTTCATACCGAGCCCTTTCTGATTTTTATGATTGGTTAGATCAAAACCAATTCCGTTATCAGAATAATAGCATATTTTTCCGTCTTTATCGTTTTCAAAACGAATAGATATCACGGTTGCTTTTCCGTGTCGAAGTGAATTATTCATCAGTTCTTGCAAAATTCTAAACACATGTAAATGCCTGTCATTATCTAAAACATCAAATGAAACATTATTTTCATAGTTTACACTAATTAGTTTAGCGCTACTAAACTCTAAACATAATTCCTCAACACCCGCATGAAGTCCAAATTTGTCGAGAACCGGAGGCAAAAGTCCATGTGCAATTTTCCTGGAATTGTCCAAGGTCTTAGCGGTGAGATTAATAATATTGGCAGTAATTTCACTAACTTCTCCTGAAGATAAATTAGGAGTATTGAGCAAATGACTGTTTAAAGAAACAATATTAAGTTTAGAACTAATGTCATCATGCAAGTCCTGGGCAATACGTTTACGTTCTTCCTCCTGAGTAATGATTACGGCACTCAAAAGCTCTTTTTGATATTGAATTTCCAGATCTTTCTTCTCTAATTCTTTCTGAATAATCTTCTTTCTTGAAAAATAAAAAAATAAGACCATTACTATGCCCATTAAAAGAAAAGCGAAGCAAGTGTATAGAATAATCTCAATTATATCATTTTCATGTAAAGTATTTACTTTCATAAAATTGCATTAATTATCTTTTTGGAATTACTTTTTCGCCACTCAACAAATATGAAAATTTGATAGACAATAAATAATATTGCATTAAGAATCCACGGAATCTTATTTATTTTTGGACTTAACGTTGCCATAAGGTTACCCGCTAAAAACAAAACGATGCTCCCAAACAAGTAAAGTAAAACTCCCATATTAATGTAATAAAATTCTTTTTTGGAATTTAGCATATTGTAAAAATGAAAAGCGGCGTAAATAATCAGTAAAAATGAGGTTATGAAAATTTCAAACAAATTGAATTTAAATAATAGACTGGGATCTAAGCCGTATTGAATTCCTAAAACTAATAAGCAAAAAACAAATCCAATGTTTACCATTCTTATTTGAAGTGCCTCTTTGAATAAATTTTTATAAAAAAAACTCAACATTATAAATTGCCCAATAAAATAAAAATGGGAGAGGTATAAATTTTGATAATGAAGATTCACCAAAATTTTTGATCCCAATTGAATACTAAAAATGATTCCCAGATAAAAAGTAAAAATCTTAAATCCCTTATTTTGAAATCGAAAGTCTCTAATAAATAGAATTAAATTACATATTAAAATCAAATTACCAATATTTGCAAATATTCTTAACATATCGTTTTTATTTAAGCATTGGACTTTTTGGATCGCATGCCGGAGGGCAAGGTTCTGTAAAATCATAAATACTATCCACTTCCTTATTGACCCCATCTCCTTGTCTTATCATATCTACGTAAATACCCGTTGAAGAATCAAATTTAGTTCCAACAATCATTAATTTTTCGACTCCATTATCATCCACACCAATGTACGCTCTTACCGCATCGATTCCCTCTACAAGTACTTCCAGAATGTCTTTTTTTGGAATTAAAAAGGCGTGTACCTGTTGGTGTTTATTGTAATTGCCCTCTTCTTTAGACCAACGCTTAGCCCAACGTTGCGCTTCTTTAAGTGAGATTGCGTTTGTTGCTTTAATTGATGCTAGGTTTTCGGTTGAACGCTCTTCAGACATACTTCTTCGTTATTAAATTAATACAATTATTCGCTAAACTACTAATTAATATTACCTTAACAAAACTAATGACCTAATTATAATATTGAAAAAAGCCTAAATCTATAGGGAATTTAGGCTTTTTTGATGGTATAGGAATAAAAGACGAGTCGGTTTTATTTTATTTTTCTAAAACGGTACATCACTATCATCATCTTCATCATTCAAATTACTACCAAAAGCTTCATTAGCTGATGGGAGATTTTTAGTGATAAAAGGATTATCCTCTTGATTCATACTCGATGGTAAATCATCGTAACTGCCACTGTAATCTTCCAAGTTATCAAATTTACCCAAATGTCCGATAAACTTCAAACGAACGTTTTCAATACTACCATTACGGTGTTTGGCAATCATTATTTCTGCCTGACCAGCAGTTGGTGAGGCTTCCTCATCATCCCACTCATCAATTTTATAATATTCAGGGCGGTATAAAAACGATACAATATCGGCATCTTGCTCAATCGCCCCTGATTCACGAAGGTCAGAAAGCAACGGTCTTTTGCTGGATCCACGCGTTTCAACCGCACGAGATAACTGAGAAAGTGCAATAACAGGAACATTCAACTCCTTAGCTAATGCTTTTAAGTTTCGGGAAATCGTAGAAATCTCCTGTTCTCTATTTCCTCCTCCTTTTCCGTTTCCGCCGGCGGTCATCAATTGCAAATAATCGACAATGATAATTCGGATACCATGTTGCGAAACCAAACGTCTTGCTTTTGCTCTTAAATCAAAAATAGATAAGGAAGGCGTATCATCAATGTATAACGGTGCTTTTTCCAGATTTTTAACTTTGGTACTCAATTGTTCCCATTCGTGTTTTTCCAGTTTTCCGGTACGCAATTTCTCTGATGACAGACCAGTTTCAGATGAAATCAAACGGGTGATTAACTGCACTGATGCCATTTCCAGTGAAAATAACGCAACAGGCATTCCAAAATCAATTGCCATATTTCGAGCCATTGATAATACAAATGCGGTCTTTCCCATTGCTGGTCTTGCCGCTATAATAATTAAATCACTTGGTTGCCAACCAGAAGTAATCTTATCCAATTTATCAAAACCGGTTGCGACACCACTCAATCCTTCTTGTCCTGCTATTTCTTCAATACGTTTTTTAGCCTGCAAAACTAAACTCTGCGCCGTTTCAGAACTACGTTTTATATTTCCTTGCGTTACTTCGTATAATTTAGACTCCGCTCTGTCCAACAAATCGAAAACATCTGTTGTTTCATCATAGGAATCTTCGATGATTTCGGTAGAAATCCGAATCAGACTTCGTTGAATAAATTTTTGGAGAATAATTCTGGAGTGAAATTCAATGTGAGCCGAAGACGAAATCTTTTGCGTTAGCTGAATTAAGTAAAAATCCCCGCCTGCCAATTCTAATTTTGCATTTTTCTTAAGTTGGGCAGAAACGGTTAATAAGTCAATTGGCTGTGTTTCTGTAAATAGCTGAACGATAGCCTCAAAAATATGTTTGTGTGCTTCTTTATAAAAAGCATCGGGTTGTAAAATGTCAATTACATCATCAACCCCTTTTTTATCAATCATCATCGCGCCAAGCACAGCCTCTTCTAGATCGAGAACCTGTGGTTGCAATTTTCCTTTTTCAAGGCTTATTATAGTAGTTTTATCAACCTTCACAGGATTAATATTTCTGAAGTTTTCCATATAGCGAAAGTAACAAAAATTAAAAAAATATTGTCATTGAGTTATTACGAATAATTGTTCATAAGTAACTATTTTTTGTTTATAACCATAAAAAAATCCGAAACGGTAAGGCTTCGGATTAAATATCGATTTGTAAGATTTTACTCTTTATATTCACCCATTTTACTGTATTTGTCCATTCTCTGAGCAACTAATTCTTCTGTTGATAAGTCTTTCAATTCATTGAATCCTTTCATGATATATTGCTCTACAGTTTTGAAAGCAGCCGCTCTGTCGTAATGCGCTCCACCTAATGGCTCAGGAATGATATCATCTACTAATTTTTGTTTTTTCATATCTGAAGAAGTTAATTTCAGTGCTTCAGCAGCCTGTTCTTTATACTCCCAACTTTTCCAAAGAATAGAAGAACATGATTCAGGAGAAATAACAGAATACCAAGTGTTTTCCATCATATATACTCTATCCCCCACACCTATTCCTAATGCTCCACCTGACGCTCCTTCTCCAACAATAACGGTAATAATTGGCACTTTTAGGCGAACCATTTCAAAAATGTTTCTGGCAATTGCCTCCCCCTGTCCGCGTTCCTCTGCTTCAAGGCCTGGATATGCACCAGGAGTATCAATTAAAGTCAAAACAGGAATGCCAAATTTCTCTGCCATCTTCATTAATCGCAACGCTTTACGGTATCCTTCTGGATTTGCCATTCCAAAATTACGGAACTGACGCGTCTTGGTATTAAATCCTTTTTGTTGACCTACAATCATAAAAGATTGTCCATCTATTTTTCCTAAACCACCAATCATGGCTTTGTCGTCTTTAAACCCTCTATCTCCAAAAAGCTCCAAGAACGTTTCTCCACATAGTGCCCTTACATGGTCCATAGTATACGGACGACTTGGGTGTCTGGATAGCTGAACGCGTTGCCAAGCGGTTAAGTTTTTATAAATTTTTCTTTTAGTTTCTTCTAGTTTTTTGTTGATTTGCTTGCAAGTATTCGTTACATCAACATCCGATTCTTGACCAATAACAAGACATTTATCTAACTGATCTTCTAGTTCTTTTATTGGAAGTTCAAAATCTAAATATTCCATAGGATTTCTACGTTTTTGTTTTTAATTCGAACGGCAAATATAAAATTTTAAATCGTTCAAAAAGGGTATTTTTTCATTTATGTCTCCAACTGCTCTTTAATATATAATTAAAATCATTTTTTATATGCGGAGGATCTGTCCTTATTCCTATATATTACTAAAAAAGGAACTATCTTTACAGCCAACTGAAGTTCGATTTTAAATCAAAAAACATTCAAAACATATCGTACTATTTTAAATGTTTTTACGACCTGAAATTATTTCTTTTCAGCCGCTAACTGCTTTCTGGATTTATACGATTTTAAATACTCACCCTTAGGAGTTCCATCATCAAACGAACTGAATTTGACTAACGTTCTTACACCATGACGTGCTGCTTCGTTTGTAAAATTTTCATATTCTATACGATACAATGCAGAATACATTTCGGCGCGGCCAATACCATGATAACAATGAATCAAAACCGGATAATTTGCTTTGTCATCCATTATTTTAAAAAAACGGTCTAGGTTTTCTTGTTTGGGAACCTGATCTGACCCGTTATTAAAATAGTTCACTCCTTTCATTTTTGCCACCGCATTCTGTTCCGCGGTTAATTCGGCAGGGATTTCCGGATTATTCTTTAAATCTGTTGTTCCCGGAAATCGCAAGTCTACAATCGATTTTATATGATATTTGGTAACATACCGTTCCAATTCATCAGGCGGAATAACCCCTGATTTGTATACTTTACCCTCCATAATTGTTTCAAAATTATGATTGATATTCATGTCATAAATTTCTTTACCACCGAAAAATAAAATTATCGCCAGCACCAAAAAACCTATTCTTTTTTTATTTTTTTTCATACGAATGTGTTATTTGTTTTTTAGTGAAATACCAAATTTCGATTCATTAAAATCAAAGCAATTTCATACTGCAAAGGTCTGACTTAAAATTGAAATAGAATTATTTAGCGTGGCGTTTCTTGTCAAAGCAAAGTTAAAATTGACACAAAAAGAAGTAATTTAATCAACCTTTTTATAATGCTTAATCACGCCATTCAGTATTACGGTAATCACAATTATTAGGGCTCCGATGTAAAATTCAAAGCTCATTTTCTCTTTACCGCCAAGTATAAAATAGGCCAATACAATTCCGTAAACCGGTTCTAAATTAGTGGTCAACATTACGGTATAAGGCGTCAGTTTCTGCATAACTTTTACGGATGCCGTAAAAGCATACGCCGTGCAAATAGAGGCCAAAATCAGAATTAAAACCCAATTATTAACTGTTAAAATAAAGAAATCTAAAGAGAATTTTTGCTGAAATAAAAAGTAAACAGTAATGAAAAAGACTCCTGCCAGGAATTCATAAAAGGAGATAACTGAAGGGTCATGTTTTTCTATTAATTTACCGTTCATGAGAGTAAACAAAACGCCCAAAATAATGGCCACCAAAGCATATAACATTCCACTTAGATAATTGACTTCAACTTTCATAATAAGTGCCAGCCCGGCAATAATGATAAGCCCAAAAAACACTTCATACCAAAGTACTTTCCTTCCATAAAAAATTGGTTCCAGTATGGATGCAAAAAAAGCGCCCAAGGAGAAAACCGAAAGTGTAATCGACACATTAGAAACATGAATCGCTTTGAAAAAAAAGATCCAGTGCAGGGCGATCAATAAGCCTACAAAAATCAATTTCAAGAAAGATTTCATCGGAATTCTAAAAGATTTCTTTTTGAATACAATAAACAGCGATAAAAAAACGCTGGCAAAAAGCATTCGATACCAAACCAAAGCATCGGCAGTGATGGTGATAAGCGCTCCTAAAATTGCGGTAAAACCCCAAATAAATACTATAAAATGGAGGTTTAAGTAACTCTTTAATTTATCGTTTTGCATTTCGTAATAGATAAACGGCTAATATTGCGAAACCAATATTTGGTAACCAAACTGCCAATAAGGGTGGAATACTCGACTTCTCCGCTAGTACTCCAAATATTTTATCAAAGAACACAAAGGCAAAAGCCAATGCAATTCCTATAGCCAAATTTATTCCCATCCCACCTCTTCGTTTCATGGACGAAACAGAAACCGCAATAATAGTGAGAATAAATGCCGAAACCGGCACGCTAAATTTCTTGTATAAAACCACTAAATATATATTAATATTAGAGGAACCGCGACTTCTTTCTTTGTCAATAAATTTGACTAATTTATCCAAAGTCAGTGTTTCAGCAATATACACCACAGGCGTTAAATCTTCTAAGTCAAAATTAAAACGAGCCACTTTTTCTGGTGCTTTTTCAATCTGATCATTCAGTTCCCCAACCGTTCTTTTAGTATAATCATACATGGTATAATTACGCTCTTTTGGATTCCATTTTATTCTGCTTGCAGTGATTTTGTATACTAATTTCTCCTTTTTGAATTTTTCCAACGAAAAATTAAAAGCAATCTTAGACAATGGGTTAAAGCTATTTACATAAATAAATTCCGTATCACTAATTTGCCTAAACACATCTGTATTATCGCCTCTCATGGCCTCTTTCCCTCCTGTTTTCAGGTAGGTGTATCTAAAGTTGTTAAACCCTTCGCTGGATTTAGGAACAACAAAAAAGCCCATCAACAAAACAAAAATAGAAACAATAGTAGCCCCAATTATGAAAGGACGTAAAAACCGTGTAAACGAAATCCCAGAACTCAAAATGGCAATAATCTCCGTGTTATTCGCTAATTTCGAGGTAAACCAAATAATCGATAAAAACAAAAAGATTGGAAATAAGGAATTTGCAAAATAAATGGTGAAATGATAATAGTAGGTCGCAATTTCAATAAATGGAACTTTGTTCTCCAACATGAAATTAATCTTCTCCGAAACATCAATAACAATACCTATAGGTACGAACATTAACAACATAGCCGAAAACGTGGCTAAATATCTTTTTAGGATGTATTTGTCAATTATTGTTAGCATAGATTTTTTTGTTTTTCTTGTTTCAAGTTTAAAGTTTCAAGTTCGTTGCAGCATAACCTGAAACTTGAAACAAAAATAACTTGAAACTTCTTATAGTCGTTGATTCATATTCTTCACCATCATTTCTTTCCAAGGCTTAAAATCGCCTGCTAAGATATGTTTTCTGGCCTCACGAACCAACCACATATAAAACCCAAGATTGTGTATGGTGGCAATTTGCTTCCCTAAGTATTCATTAGCCGCAAAAAGGTGGCGCAAATACGCTTTCGTATATTCGGTATCAACATAGGTAATCCCCATTTCGTCAATAGGCGAAAAATCAGCTTCCCACTTTTTGTTTTTGATATTAATCGAACCATTAGCCGTAAACAACATTCCGTTTCTGGCGTTACGCGTAGGCATCACGCAATCAAACATATCGATTCCTAGGGCGATATTCTCCAGAATATTTATCGGAGTCCCCACACCCATCAGGTACCGCGGTTTGTCTTCGGGCAGGATTTCACAAACAATTTCAGTCATGGCATACATTTCCTCGGCAGGTTCCCCTACTGAGAGTCCGCCAATCGCATTTCCTTGTTGATTTGAATTCGCAATATATTCGGCTGATTGTTGGCGCAAATCTTTATAGCAACTTCCTTGCACAATTGGAAAAAACGTTTGTTCATAACCGTATTTAAAAGGCAGGGTGTCTAAATGATTGATGCAACGGTCTAACCAGCGGTGCGTCATTTTCATTGATCGCTTCGCATAGTTATAATCACAAGGATATGGCGTACACTCATCAAAAGCCATGATAATATCAGCACCTATGGTACGCTGAATTTCCATCACATTCTCTGGTGTAAAAAAGTGATACGAACCGTCAATATGCGATTTAAACTTCACGCCTTCCTCCTTAATTTTTCGGTTGGCCGAAAGCGAATACACTTGGTAACCACCAGAATCCGTCAAAATATTACGGTCCCAGTTCATGAATTTATGCAATCCACCTGCTTTCTCCAGAATTTCGGTTTGCGGACGCAAGTATAAATGGTAGGTATTTCCCAGGATAATATCCGGGTTTATATCGTCTTTCAATTCCCGCTGATGCACGCCTTTTACAGAACCTACAGTTCCTACAGGCATAAAAATTGGGGTTTCAATCACACCGTGATCAGTGGTAATGCTTCCCGCTCTAGCTTTAGACAGCGGATCTTTTTTTAATAAATCAAACTTCATATTGGCGTATTTCTTCCGATTGTTCGGCTGGCAAAGATAGGTTAATTTGAAAACTAGATAATTAGATAATTTAAAAAATTAATTACCATTTAGCAAATTAATTGGGGCGTGCCCTAAAAAGGTCGGGCTATCCGCTGCAATCTTTTATTCCGCTGCGATTCATAAAAGGATTTCCACTTTTATCCCTCACGCAAAAAAGCTACTATACATCAAGAACCATTGCGATAATAACACAATATTTGTAAAAAAAATAGTATCTTTCAATCACAAAATCAACACGATATGACTTGGGAAGCAAAACTGATAAAACACAATAGCGAAAATAGAATTGCCGTTTATTTTGAAAAAAGTCAAGACCTGATTGTGCGAATCAAACAAATAGAAGGAGCACGATGGAGTCAGCAAAAAACGGTTTGGCACATCCCAGATACAATCGAAAATAGAGAACGTTTCAAGATAGAACCCCTGGCAAATTCGCTCCCGTCAGCCGAGGGGATTGTTCAAATAGAGAAATTCAAACAATGGCTCCGTTCTAAACGCTACAGCGAAAGCACCATTAGTACCTATAGTGAAGCCTTAAAATCTTTCCTGATTTTCTATCGAGAAAAACCCGTTGTAGAAATCAATAATGAGGACGTGATTATCTATAACAACGAATATATTCTAAAGAATAATCTTTCGGCTTCGTACCAGAATCAAACCGTTAATGCGATAAAACTGTATTTTATGACCGTCAGAGAAACCAAAATTGAAGTGGATAAAATTCACCGACCAAAACGAGCCAAGCTATTACCCAATGTTTTGAGCAAAGAAGAAATAAAACTAATATTAAACGCTCACAGCAATATCAAACATAAGATGATGCTTTCGTTAATTTATAGTTGTGGCTTGCGTTGTGGTGAATTATTGGCACTGCAACCCGTTCATATTGACTCACAAAGGAATATTGTCTTACTCAAAAATGCCAAAGGACAAAAAGATAGAATTGTCCCATTAAGCCCAAAAATTTTAGAAATGCTACGGGAGTACTATAAAGTATTTAAACCCACAACGTATTTATTTGAAGGACAAATCAAAGGAAAGCCTTATGATGATAGAAGCTTACAACAGGTTTTAAAACAAGCCTTACAAAAATCAGGAATTACAAAACCTGTTACTTTGCACTGGTTACGCCACAGCTATGCTACTCATTTACTTGAAAGCGGAACCGATTTGAGATACATACAAGAATTATTGGGACACAATAGCAGCAAAACGACCGAAATATACACCCACGTAAGTACAAAAAGCATTCAACAAATAAAAAGTCCTTTTGATGATTTGTAATAAAAATATTATTTATACATTTGATAAAAATACGCTACTTAGTAGCGACTTTACATCCTAAATTGGATAGATTGTCGCTACTTTGTAGCGAGTATATACAAGTTATCGCTGATTTTGGAGAAGAAAATTGCAGTTGAAATTATGCTTTTAAAAAATTGCTTTTAGCAATAGAAAATTGGAAAGCAAATTTTTAAAAAAGTTATTGTCAAAAAAACCTTAATTGAACGTTTCCGTTTTCTAAAGAAAGAATTTCATAATGGAAAAATCTCAAAAGAGAAACCGATTAATTGCATTTGAAAACTCACAAATAATAACTCGCTTTAGCTCGACTTTGAGCAACCTGGCTGAAAGCGAAACGTAAAATGTTTTTTTTAAAACTCTAATTACAAGTTTCTGTTTTCAAAAGTAAGTTGCCAGTAAATGGAGAAATAATGTTGGTAGAAAATTGGAATCGACTCAACTTGTTTGCTCACGAAACAAAAAAAGAAAAACCAGCGATAACAGCTGTCACGTCTTATTGCTCGATTTTCTTAGCTGGAACATTTTCTTTACGAAAAAACTATATCTTAGTGGAAAAAACTCAGTTCGCTTTTCCGCAACAAGACGTGGCAGCGAAACGTCAAACTGTCTAATAACCTTCTTTTTGATTGCTTGAATTTTTTGTATTAAAAATCGCTCAAATTATTTGCTCAACTCGTTGATTTTTTGTACATTTAAATATGAAATTCATCAAC
>NZ_JBHZPY010000018.1:0-34858 GCF_042787235.1 Flavobacterium zhoui | reverse complement strand
TCTTCTCGTTTTCTTATCAGTTTGTCAAGGAACTTTGCTTGTTTTGCGGGGTGCAAATGTAACATCCGTTTTCCAATCTCACAAGCTTTTGTAAATCTTTTTTTTGAAAATAAATTCTCGTTTTTGATTCAGAATACTTGTCAGTTTGTTAAAGAACGTATGCGTTGTTGCGGGTGCAAAAGTACCACCTTTATTCGCTTCTGCAAGCTTTTTTAAACCTTTTTTTTGATGTTTTCTTAACTTAAACTTTAACTCGCTGGAAACGTGAATTTTGAAAGGAAATTTTTTTCCTCTCCCCTCCCGACGCTTCGGGACTCTCCGAAGGAAAGGGTAACTTTATGGGTAAAAACCGTCGATATCATTATATATAGGTAGAAGAAATAAAGCATTCTAAACAAATCCTCCGCTCCTATATATATAAGGTAACACATGATACTGGTTACCCTGACTTCATCTTTGACTAAATCAAAAAGTCGATGAAACGCTGCCCGCGTTAGGGATAGCAGTGAAAAGCCCACAGGAAAGTGAAGTGAAACGCAACTTGACGAGGACTTGCAGCGAATAGCCCGACCCATTATAAAAAAAGAGGCAACTATCCACTAAGATAATTGCCTCTTTTTTTATAATGGGGAACGCCCAAATGAAATCTAATTTATTTTTTGTGATTTTGACAACCAAGAATCTGTTAGGCTGTCATAATCTACAGGAGCTGCCGGTTTTTGATTTTGCAATCTTCCAGATTCGAAAGCTCTTACTAATATAGTCTCTATTAAATAGTCTTCGTTGACATCGTAAGGTGCATATTTTGTTTTTAAATTAATATCAAACATGCTCGCTGCTGTGTTAGACCAAAAAGCTTTCCAACCACTTTTAAGGTTTTTGACCAAATCGTAGGTTGTTGTACCGGTTTGACGATGAATTAACTTTACCAATATCTGTCCTTGCTTGCGGGATAGTTTTTTGAGTTTGGATTCAAATTCATTACTAAGGTAATCTTCGACTATCTTGAAGTATTTCTTTTTCTCCCTATTGGTGCCGAGTGATGCCATTCCTTTATTCAGAACAGTCAATCGCTCCGAAGCCAGTTTTGCATATGGATAGGTTTTATAAACTCGGTTTTGAAGAATAAGGAATTGCTTTTTTGCTTCAGGGTCAAGTTTCTCTTTAAAGACTACTAATTCGGGTAATTGTATGGTGTCATTTAGTATTGAATCGTTTTCAATTAGTATATAACCCATCTTGGTAGTTTCCTTTGGGGTTACTTGAGCATTAACTTTTATAATTGTAAAAAGTAAAAAAAAGAAAAGTGTAACGATCTTCATATGTTGAAAAATTTAATTGCCAAAATTATACATTATATATACAACTGTGATGCCAAATTTATAATTTAGCAAAAAATTAATTTTATGAGTACTAAATCAATATTAAATAAGTCATCCCTTGAATTTTTAGAAAACTACCTTAATAATGCATCACCTACAGGATACGAAAGTGATGGGCAGAAAATATGGATGGATTATTTGAAACCTTATGTTGATACTTTTATAACAGATACGTACGGTACTGCTGTAGGAATCATAAATCCAGACGCTCCCTATAAGGTAGTGATTGAAGGTCATGCGGATGAAATTTCTTGGTATGTGAACTATATCACTGACGATGGATTAATCTATGTTATTAGAAATGGTGGTTCAGATCACCAAATTGCACCTTCAAAACGTGTAAATATTCACACTAAAAACGGAATTGTAAAAGGTGTTTTTGGTTGGCCAGCCATTCATACTCGAAATAGAAGTAAAGAAGAAGTAGCTAAAGTTGATAATTTGTTTATTGACATTGGTTGCGAAACTAAAGAACAAGTCGATAAAATGGGAGTTCATGTGGGTTGTGTGATTACCTATCCTGATGAATTTATGATTTTGAACGATAACAAATTTGTTTGTCGTGCCATTGACAATCGAATGGGCGGATTTATGATTGCCGAAGTGGCTCGTATGTTGCATGAAAACAAAATAGAACTTCCTTTTGGATTGTATATTACTAATTCTGTTCAGGAAGAAGTAGGTCTTCGTGGTGCAGAAATGATTACCAAAACCATCAAACCAAACGTAGCAATTGTTACTGATGTTTGCCACGATTCTACTACTCCAATGATCGAAAAGAAAATTGAAGGTGATACAAAAATCGGTAAAGGCCCTGTGGTTACTTATGCGCCGGCTGTTCAGAATAATTTGAGAGAATTGATTTTAGAAACTGCTATGGCGAAAGAAATTCCGTTCCAA
The DNA here is from genome assembly GCF_042787235.1 of Flavobacterium zhoui. Lineage (NCBI taxonomy): Bacteria > Pseudomonadati > Bacteroidota > Flavobacteriia > Flavobacteriales > Flavobacteriaceae > Flavobacterium > Flavobacterium zhoui. Next base: position 32,576 of record NZ_JBHZPY010000018.1, on the reverse strand, counting down.
AGACTGGCTTCTTCACGTGTAACCGGAACAGACACAGATGCTTTTGCCTACAGTAACGGCGGCGTAGCTTCGGCTTTGATATCATTACCTTTGCGTTATATGCATACAACCGTTGAAATGGTACACCGTGATGATGTAGAAAATGTCATTAAATTGATTTATGAGACCTTATTGAAATTGGAAAATGAAGAAACCTTTTCTTATTTCAAGTAATTTTTAGCTGTCAATCAATTTATCTGCTTTATATATAATAAAAGAAGCCGGGCAATTATGCTCGGCTTCTTCATTATAGGTTTATTTTATCGCCAACCGCCGCCTAAATCTCGGTACACATGTACAAAGGCATTCATCTGATCTTTTTTGGTTTCAATCAATTCCATTTTAGAATCTAATGCATCACGTTGTGTCATAAGAACTTCAAAATAATCGATTCTGGCTGACTTAAACAAATCATTAGAAGCATCAATAGACTTATTAAGAGCAGTAACTTGTTGTGATTTCATATCATAACTCTTTTCTATATTACTAATCCTTGATAATTGGCTTGAAACTTCCAGATATGCATTAAGTATAGTACGTTCGTAGTTATACATTGCCTGAAGTTGGCGTGAATTGGCACTGTAAAATTCTGCTTTAATTCCATTTCTATTAATGAGCGGTGCGGCTAAATCTCCAGCTAAAGAATACAGTAAAGATTCAGGAAATTTTACCAAATAAGAGGTTTTAAAAGCTTGCAATCCGAATGCCGCAGAAATATCGAGCGAAGGATAAAATTCAGCACGGGCTACTTTTACGTCAAGTTTCGCTGCTTCTAGCTCTAGCTCAGCTTGTTTGACATCGGGACGATTTTCTAATAATTGTGACGGAATTCCAGACTGGATAGCTGTTGTAGAAAAATTCAAAAAGACACTTTTATCTCTTTTAATTTTTTCTGGATATCGTCCTAGTAAAAAGTTAATTCTATTTTCAGTTTCTACAATTTTTTGATTGAGATCAAACTCTATACTTTTTGATGACAAAACCTCTGCGTGAAATTTTTGAACGGCTAATTCAGTTGATCTTGCAGCCTCTTTTTGAACTTTTACAATATTTAAAGCATTATTTTGTAATTCAATGGTTTGTTTTATAATATCCAGTTGATTATCTAAAGCCAACAATTCATAATAAGAATCAGCTACTTCGGCAATAAGATTAGTAATTACAAAATTTTTGCCTTCAATTGTAGATAAATATCTGCTTACAGCTGCTTTCTTAGAATTATGGAGTTTTTTCCAAATATCTATTTCCCAGTTGGCATAAGCTCTCAAATTAAAATCAGTAAGAGGATCAGGAAATTCTTTTCCTGGAGCAATTTCAGTAGAAGCATCACCAGCTCCTTGGCTGGTATATCTTCCTACTTTTTCCACTCCTGTCCCAACTCTCAAGCCAACCGAAGGTAATAAGGCTCCTTTTCTAACTCGGATGTCATTCTTAGCAATTTCTATTTCTTGCAAAGTTATATTCAATTCCTGATTGTTTTTTAAGGCAATATCGATTAACTCAACTAGGTTTTTATCATTGAAATAATTATGCCAAGTAACCTTTGACACATTAGTTGTGTCTTTATTAGTACCATAACTTTCAGGAACAGTACTATTTGCCGTTGCAGTGACAGCCGACGGGGCTTTACAGCTAATTATGCTAAGACAAATGCTTACCATAATAACAAAGTTTTGTAACTTATTTTTATACATTGTGATCGATTTCTTCGGTTAATGGATTATTGTTTTGTTTTTTGACTAATTTAATTTTTGCTGCGATACTGCCAAAGATGTAATACAATCCCGGAATAATTAACACACCGCATACAGTACCTAAAAGCATTCCACCAAGAGCAGCAGAACCAATTGTTCTATTACCTATTTTCCCTGGACCTGATGCAAAGACTAACGGAATTAATCCTGCAATAAAGGCAAATGAAGTCATTAAGATGGGGCGAAATCTAACTTTCGCACCTTCCATAGCTGCTTCTAATATTGTTGCACCTGCTTCATGCTTTTGCACGGCAAATTCTACAATCAAAACAGCATTTTTTCCAAGTAACCCAATAAGCATTACAAAAGCAACTTGAGCATAAATATTATTTTCTAGCCCACAAATAGAAAGAAGTAAAAACGACCCAAAAATACCTGCAGGAAGTGATAATATAACTGCGAAAGGCAAAATAAAACTTTCATATTGAGCTGCTAATACAAGGTAAACAAACAATAAACAAATCAGGAAAATAAATATAGCTTCGTTACCACGACCAACTTCATCTTTAGATATTCCAGCCCAATCAATACCAAATCCTCTCGGTAACTTTTTTTCTGCCACTTCCTGAATAGCTTTAATGGATTCACCACTACTGTACCCTGCGGCAGATTGACCACTTATTTCGGAAGCATTGTACATGTTGTGACGTGTGATTTCCGACAAACCGTAAACTTTATCCATGTGCATAAATGCCGAAAACGGAACCATTTCATCCCGATTATTTTTGACATACAACTTCAAGATATCTTCTGGTAGCGCTCTATATTCTGGAGAGGTTTGAACAATAACTTTATACTGACGATCGTATTTAATAAAACTGATTTCATAATTACTACCAACCAATGTAGAAAGTGTATTCATGGCATTGTCTATAGTAATCCCTTTTTGTTGAGCTATATCGTTATCAATTCGCATCATGTACTGAGGGAAACTTGCACTATAGAAACTAAATACCGATGCTAATTCCGGTCGTTTATTCAATTCCTTTACAAAATCGTTGTTTACCTTTTCCATTTTCTTATAATCTCCAGAACCCGCTTTGTCCAGCAAACGCAATTCAAATCCGCCCGCTGCCCCATAACCCGGCACTGCTGGAGGCTGAAAAAACTCAAGAGTTGCACCCGTAATATTTTTAGATTTTTCTTCAAGGTCCTTCATTATCTCATCAACTGAATGCTTGCGATCTTCCCAACTTTTTAGGTTAATTAAACAAGTTCCTGAATTGGCTCCAGTTCCTTCAGTTAGAATTTCGAATCCAGCCAATGCCGATACCGATTTAACCCCATCAATTTTTTCTGCAATTTTTTGAAGTTTTAAAGCGACTTCATTGGTTCGTTCTAAAGAAGATCCTGGAGGTGTTTGAATGATGGCATAGAACATTCCTTGGTCTTCATTTGGAATAAATCCTGAAGGAAGACTATTGTTCAAGAAAAATATTCCTAAACAAAAACTGATTAAAACACCAAATGTTAATGTTCTTCGATTTACAATTTTATTAAGTATCCCTGTATATTTTCCAGTTAGTTGATTGAATTTATCATTAAATCCATCTAAAAAATTATTTAACGGAGTTTTCTTTCTTGCAATGCCATGATTATTTTTTAACATCATAGCGCAAAGTGCCGGCGTAAGTGTCAATGCCACAACACCAGACAAAATAATACCTGTTGCCATTGTGATAGAAAACTGTCGGTAAAATATACCTACCGGACCAGACATAAATGCAACAGGAATAAATACTGCCGCCATCAAAAACGTAATGGCTATAATAGCACCACTAATTTCGTGCATTGCCTTTTTAGTAGCCTTGAGCGGACCTATATGTTCTTCCTCCATTTTAGCATGTACCGCCTCGATGACTACGATAGCATCATCAACTACGACACCAATAGCTAAAACAAGTGCAAATAATGTAACCAGATTTATCGAAATTCCAAAAATCTGCATGAATGCAAATGTTCCAATAAGTGAAACAGGTACTGCGATTGCGGGAATAATAGTAGAACGCCAATCTCCAAGAAATAAGAATACTACTAATCCTACCAGAATAAAAGCTTCTACCAAGGTGTGAATTACTTTTTCGATGGAGGCATCTAAAAATTTAGAAGCATCATAACTAATTTCATAATCTACACCTTTAGGGAATGAATTACTCTTGATTTCCGCTAATTTTGCTTTGACATCTTTAATTACTTGAGAAGCATTACTTCCATAAGATTGTTTTATTGTTATTGCTGCAGAAGGTCTACCGTTTAAGTTCGAATAAATATCGTACATCGAACTTCCAAATTCTACATTGGCAACATCTTTCAGGCGCAGAATTTCACCATTTGGATTGGATTTTAAAATAATGTTTCCATATTGTTCTTTAGTGGTAAATCGCCCAGAATATTTCAAAACATATTCAAATGCTTGAGAACGTTTTCCAGAACTTTCTCCTGTCTTTCCTGGTGAAGCTTCTAAACTTTGTTGGGATAATGCTTCCATTACTTCATCCGCAGAAATCTTATACGCTAACATTCTGTCTGGCTTCAACCATATGCGCATAGCATAATCTCGGTTACCCACAATATCTGCATCACCTACTCCATCAACTCTCTTGAGTTCTGAAAGAATATTAATATCCGTAAAATTATATAAGAATTTTTGATCCATTGTTGGATCTTTACTGTACAAGTTAATATACATTAAATTATTAGATTCTTCTCGCGTAATTTTTACACCTTCTCTAACTACAAGAGGCGGTAGTTTATTAACAACCGATGCAACTCTGTTCTGGATGTTAATCGAAGCTTGGTTAGGATCCGTTCCTAAATTAAAGATTACTTGAATTGAAGCTTCCCCATCATTCCCGGCATCCGATGCAATATATTTCATTCCTGGAACACCATTGATAGCTCGCTCTAAAGGAATTACAACTGATTTAATCAATAATTCATTATTTGCACCAGGATATTCAGCTGTAACATTAACTTTTGGAGGCGAAATAGACGGCAATTGAGTAACTGGCAAATGCGTCATAGCCAAAATCCCAAGTAATACAATCATCAGTGATATCACTATCGACAGTACTGGTCTTTCTATAAATTTATTAAACATTTTTTTTTCTTTAGGATTACGACTATTCTGCTCTTAATTTCAAATGATCCATTACTTCCTGAGGTTTCTGATAGTTATATTCAATTTTATCATCCTCTTTTACTTTCTGAACACCCTCAAGCAGAATCTTGTCATTCACTGTAATCCCGTTTTTAACCACATAGAGATCTGGCATTTCTCCAGTAATAGTAATTTCTCTTGATTTTACTACATTTTTTTTATCAACTACAAAAACATATTTTTTGTCCTGAATTTCATAGGTTGCTTTTTGAGGAATTAACAAAGCATTATGTTGCGGCACTACCATTTGAATCTCTCCAGTTTCTCCATTTTTAAGCAATTTATCTGAGTTTGCAAACCTTGCTCTGAATGAAATATTACCTGTCTCACTATTGAATTCACTTTCAATAACTTCAACATTTCCTTGATATTTAAAAAGTTGATCATTTGCTAAAAGCAAGCCTACTTTAGTTTCTCCACGGTCTTTTACATCCGTTTGATAGTTCAAATATTCTGGTTCAGAAACATTGAAATAAGCAAACATCTGACTATTATCTGACAAGCTTGTTAGTAATGCACCTTCATCAACTAAACTTCCTAATTTTAATGGAATACGGTCGATCGTTCCAGAAAATGGAGCTCTAATTTCAGTAAATGATAAATGTAATTTTGCCAAAGAAACTTCAGCTCTTGCTTGTTCTAGTTTTGCCATAGCCAAAGCTTGCTCATTCCTTGAAACTATCTTTTTATCAGCTAAAATTTTAGTGTTTTGCAGTTCAATTTCAGCACCTTTGGCTTCTGCCTGTGCTTTTAGCAATTCAGCCTGAAATGCAGTTGGCATAATTTGAAACAATAGCTGACCAGCTTTTACAAACTGACCTTCATCAACATAAATTTTTTGCAAGTATCCTTTTTCTTGCGCTCGAATCTCAATATTTCTTACTGACTTAATTTGAGTAACATATTGCTTAGTGAAACAAGTATCTATTTTTATCGGATTAGTGACGGTATACTTGGTTGGTTCTTCTTTTTCTATTTTTTTAGTATTACAATTAGTAAGAAACAACGCGGCGATCAAGCCCGTAATTATGGCAATTTTTTTCATGATGTAATTTGGTAATTATTCAATTGAATTTTTGGAATTAAAACAGGATTAGCTAGCTCAAACAGCAAAAATGCCATTTAATAAAAAAAGGAAGAACAGCTTAATAAGATAAAAGCAATACTTAGCAATTCGCAACTAAAATCAATTGATTATCAAATTCGTAATACTCTATTTGTGATATAGATTGGTGTAGATTGGCCTTTAACAGGCTCACAATTATAAAAAACATTGTAATGCTGAATTTCAAGAGCACTAAAATAGGAAGAATACCATTTGGCAAGCAAAGAGCCTTTTACTTGAAATAATTTATTTGTTTTAGAATCCTCCTGTTTATCACTATGAGAGAATTCTTCATCTAAATCAAAATCGCTATACTCAATCAATGAGTATGAATGATCTAGAATGGTAATTTGATCTTGTTCTATTGATGAACAATTCAAATTTGAAATTGAAACAAAGGCACTTTTATGCAAATTAGCTTGCATTTTATTTCCTCCTGTTAGCAGTAAGGTAAAAAAATATAATATAAATACTATTTGTTTCATTTGCGAACAAAAGTAAAAAAATATAGTAATCAAAAAACAGTCAGAATGTTAAATAAAAACCAATGTATTTATTATAAATTAATTAGGATTATAATGGTTAAAAATTAAATATTATTTAAAAAATAGGCACTATTATCTCGATTTAATATTTAATATTTAATATTTAATATAAGTAATGATTTTGATTTGTTTACCTGTTTACATTGACATCTTACAGAATTAACTTTTTCACAAGATCAATTTTCCATTGCAGACTGCCCTGACTGATTTGATTATGAGCTTAGCGACATAATTGTTGGTTGAGTTACAAATGAGAATTAAACTAAAGCGATTTCATTCAATTTAGAAATTAAAGTTTTTTTAGTAACTTTACTTAAACAATTCTTAAAATGCAATCAAACGCCACAACAGTGTCAGCTTATTTAGAAGAAATACCCGAAGAAAGAAAATATGCCTTTTTAAAACTTCGAGATACAATCCTTACAAACATTCCAAAAGGTTTTTCAGAACAATTGAGTTATGGTTCACTGGGTTATGTCGTACCGCATTCTATTTATCAACAGGGTTATCATTGCAATCCTAAACTTCCTTTGCCCTTCATCTCAATCGCCTCTCAAAAGCACTTCATCGCTTTATATCATATGGGAATATATGCCGATCCAGAACTACTACATTGGTTTGTTGCAGAATACCCAAAGTACAGCTCCCAGAAATTAGACATGGGAAAAAGTTGTATCCGTTTTAAAAAATTTGATCAAATTCCTTTTGATTTGATTGCACAACTCTCTCGAAAAATCACAGTTAAGCAATGGATTAATCGTTACGAAACACTAATCAATAAATCGAAATAAATAGTAAACTTAAAATTAGAAATCATGAACATTATCAAAAAAATTCTTTTTGGACTTTTAACACTGGTTGTTTTAGCATTACTCATTGCATTATTTCTCCCAAAGGAGTTTGCTGTTGAACGGGAAATTGCAATAAACCAACCCAAAGACACTGTTTTCAATTATGTGAAGTATTTAAAAAACCAAGATACTTTTAGTGTTTGGTCAACTAAAGATCCTGCTATGAAAAAAACTTTTACCGGAACGGATGGTACAGTCGGGGCAATTGCGGGTTGGGATAGTAAGGATGAGAATGTAGGTGTTGGAGAACAGGAAATTACAAAAATAAAAGAAGGTGAACGTATCGATTTTGAGTTGCGCTTCAAAGTTCCCATTGAATCAACCGATTTTGCTTATATGTCAACTGAAGCTATTTCGCCAAACCAAACAAAAGTGAAGTGGGGATTTAATGGAAAAATGCCATATCCAATGAACTTAATGTTACCCTTTATGAATATGGAACAAATGCTTGGAAAAGATTTACAAGATGGGTTAAATAACCTGAAAGTTGTTTTAGAAAAATAATTTTCTTTCACCAAAAAAAAACCGCAATTCAAAATTATGAATTGCGGTTTGTTATTTGCGTTTTACCAAATTATTCTATCTGTTGGCTAGATATTCCAAAACATTTTTCTCGATTCTTTTATCAATATTTGAAATATCAGCTTTTACGAATTTTTCTCCAAGAATATTTTCGTATAATTCGATGTATCGCTCAGAAACTGTTTCAATATATTCATCAGTCATATCTGGAATTTGTTGTCCTTCCAGTCCTTGAAAACCGTTTTCAATTAACCAACGACGAACAAACTCTTTTGATAATTGCTTTTGTTCCTCTCCTCTATCTTGTCGTTCTTGATACCCTTCGGCATAAAAATAACGAGATGAATCCGGCGTGTGGATTTCATCAATTAGAACAATAAGCCCTTCTTTAGTTTTACCAAATTCATATTTAGTGTCCACTAAAATCAATCCACGGCTTGCAGCAATTTCAGTTCCTCTTTCAAATAAATCTCTTGTAAATTTTTCTAAAACGATATAATCTTCTTCAGCAACAATTCCTTTTGAAAGAATAGCTGAACGCGAAATATCAGCATCATGTTCTCCATTATCCGCTTTGGTGGTTGGTGTGATAATTGGTTCTGGGAACTTATCGTTTTCTTTCAAACCTTCTGCCATTTTAACGCCACAAATTTCTCTTTTGCCAAGAGTATATTCACGAGCAGCATGACCTGAAAGGTATCCACGAATCACCATTTCTACCTTGAAAGGTTCACATAAATGACCAACAGCAACATTAGGATCAGGCGTTGCAATTAACCAATTAGGAACAATATCCTGCGTCAATTCCATGAATCTAGTAGCAATTTGATTTAGGATTTGACCTTTATAAGGAATTCCTTTTGGTAAAACCACATCAAAAGCGGAAAGTCTATCCGTGGCAACCATTACTAAAAGTTCATCATTTATATTGTAAACTTCTCTTACTTTACCTCTGTAAACAGATTTTTGATTTGGAAAATTAAAATCAGTTGTCGTAATTGTATTGCTCATTATAGTTGTTGTGTGTGTTGTTTTTAATAAATGCAAATTTAAAATTATTTCATACAGTTTCACTAAAAAAAGTATAGTTTTTACTTACCCTATTTTTCAAGGAGTGTATTGTTGAATAAATTAAGAATACGACCGTATTCATCAACCCAAGAATAAGTTTCTTTGAAACCATGCGATTCAACCGGGAAACTTGCTAAAGTCCATTTTTTCTTTCCTAATTCTATGAAACGTTGTGATAACCGAACGATGTCTTTATACTCCACATTATCATCAACCATTCCGTGAAGCATCAATAGATTTCCTTCTAAATTATTGGCAAAATAAATCGGAGAACTTTTTTTGTAGGCATCTGGATCCGTTTCCGGGAAATTAAGAATATTTCCTGTGTAGCCGTGATTGTAATGTGCCCAGTCTGTCACCGAACGCAATGCCGCTCCCGAAGCAAATTCTTTTGGAGTAGTTAGCATTGCCATAAGTGTGATGAAACCACCATATGAACCGCCATAAATTCCAACTCTACCAGCGTCAATTTCATAGTTTTGAACCAAATAATTCTTCCCGTCTATCTGATCGGTTAAATCTTTACCTCCCATAAATCGATAAATTCCGGTTCTAAAGTCGCGACCATATCCATCACTTCCTCTATAATCGATATCTAAAACAGTGTATCCTAAATCGACCAATAAGTTATGGAACATATATTCTCTGTGATAATTACTCCAATAATTATGGGCATTTTGCAAATAACCCGCACCATGCACAAACAGGATTGCCGCTTTATTAGCTTTGTCCGTTAGTGGTTTGTATAATCTAGCGTTAACTAAAGTTCCGTCTTGTGCTTTAAAAGTAATTACTTCTGGTGTGCGCCAAGAATAAGCTTTGAATGCTTCGGTTGTTGAGTTTGTAATTTGTCTAAGGTTTGTATTTTTTTTGTTTTCGGCAATGTACAGTTCCCAAGGTTTATTTTTATAAGAATAACGAACCAATAAAGTACTCTCATCTGCAGATAAACTTACTTCGTGTGCACCGTCCTTCGTGAGAAGTGGCTGTAAAACACCATCTGAAACAGTCAGTTTATAGAAATTTCTGTTTCCAGGATGTGTTGTATTTGTAGTTAAATAAAATGATTTTTTGTCTTTTGACAAAATCACATTGCGAACTTCCCAATTCCCTTTAGTGAGTTGCGTTTTCTTTTTTGACTTTAAATTATAAGTATACAAATGAGAATACCCTGTTTCTTCTGATTGAAAATAAATGGTTTGGTTGTCACCAAGAAATCCAAGAGTTCCCGAATCAAAAGAATCTGAAGGAATTCCAGGTCCGCCAATCCATGCTTCATCATGCTGGTGTTCTATTTCCTCAAAAGTCCCTTTTGCTAAATTCAAACTCACCAACCATCTGTCTTTATTGTCCTGACTTCTTATTTCAGCAATCGCATAAGAACCATCTTGATTATAAACAGGTTCTTGAACCACAATTAGTTTATCCGCTTTTTCTTTGTTACTTGATTTTTCATATAAACTCAAATATTTAGGCGAATCTTGAATATGACTCAAAGATGAAAAATCTACTGTGTAGATAGAATCCTTCACAACGTTGTAAATTCCAAATTTAGTATTTACCAAATTATTAACAGATACCTTTTCCTTAGTATCAGGTGTTTTGTTGTACCCATCAGCCGTAACGAAAACTTCCATTTTTTCACTTTTGGTCTCTGCTTGTTCGGTCAATCTAAAAGTGGCATAATTTCCATTTGGGCTTATTTTTATATTTTCCAAAGCATTTTTTCCATAATAATACCCTTTTGGAAAATCCGTTTTTAGTGCATTCGTTTTTGCCAGATTCCATTTTTTCTTCGCCTCTTGATCTCGTACAAACTGAAACAATTCGTTTTGCTGTTTTTTCAAAAAAGAATCAGTATCTGCATCAGCATCAACCGCTTTTCCTTTCTTAAAATTAGTGATTTGAATTATTGTTCCTTCTTTGGTATCGTACTTGAATATATTTTCATTCTGTTCAAAAAATACAATTCCATCTTCAAAACCCAATTGCAGATTTGATATTGGGCTGCTCTGTTGATACAGTTTTTTAGAAATCTTGCTTTTAGCTGAATAAGAAAATAACCTTCCTTTATCAATATAATAAAATAAGTCTGAAGCTTTGTTTCCCTTAAAATCAAATTTCGAGAATTCGGCTTCCTTTAAAGGTGCCAGTTCTGGTTTTGACGAACCATTTTTCCAAAAATAAGTGGATAATCCAATTTCACTATTTGGATTCCATTCGAAATAAACTTTTTTTCCATCCAATGACCAACGCCCATTTACTGGCTGAACGCCAATAAAAGCATCGCCTTTCATTATTTCTTCTAACTTTAAATTTTGACTTTGACTTGCAATTGAAAAGAAAACACAAATAAGAACTGCTATTTTTTTATTCATTTTAATAAAGGTTATTTTAGATGAGATTTAGGTTTGGTTGGGAAAATTATTTCGAGTTTTATAAATTTAAAACTATTTGTGAAAGGTATTTTGCAACGCCATCGTTATCATTCGTAGTTATTATTTCTAAATGTGAAAGTTTATTTTTCAAACTATCAGGAGCATTGCCCATTAACAATCCTTTGAAAGTTGAATTCAACATTTTTTCATCATTATATCCATCACCAAATGCAATTGCATGTTCAAACATTAAATTCTCTTTTTCGAGTATTTTAGCTATAGCAACGCTTTTATCCACTGATTTATCCATGAATTCCAAACAAAGCGGTAAGCTAAAAGCATGACTAAAAACATCGGGATGGTTCACCAGAATTCTATCTCTTAATGTTATTAATTTAGCATGGCTATCGTGCGTAAAAAACATTTTTATTGCGCTGACATCTTCAAGCGTTTTAAAATCAACCAATTCTGGGATATAATTTAATTCAGTTTGAAAACTGTTTAGTTTTTCATTGTGTTTATTTGTTTGCCAAACATTTTCTTTAAAAAGAACCGTTGTAAATTCCGGTTCAATATCTAATGCCAAAACTGATTTTATTGCCTCGCTATCCATATCATGTGAAAAAAGCAATTCTTTATCAGCCGCATGAATTCGAGCTCCATTTGAAGTAATTAAATAAACCGGACAACCTAAACTTTCCACAATTGGCATAGCATCAAGATGATGACGGCCGGTAGCTACAATAATTAAATAGTTTTGATTGTGAAGTTCTTGAAAAACACTTTTGGTGTAATTGGAAATTTTATGATCTGAATTTAATAAGGTTCCATCTAAATCGCTAATAACTACTTTAATTTTTTCTTTTGAAATCATTTCTTTTTCTCCTCATTTATAATAATTCCAAATTTATTCTATTTTAAAGAGATACACAAAATTTAAAGCTAGTTTAGAAAATACAGACTCTTTAATTACCTTGTTTTATTCTTCAACTCCCGCTCCTTTTTCTGATATGATGATATGATAAAGTTATATTAATTGTTGCGTTTTAAATACAACAATTAAATTTTGTGTCTATATTTGTAAAAAATAAATAATAGAAATATCATGAATGCAAGTCAAAAAGAATTAGTAAAAGCTACAGTACCCATATTGAAAACAAATGGTAACGATTTGATTTCTTACTTTTATCAAAGAATGTTAAAAAGCAATCCAGATTTAAAAAATATTTTCAATATGGCTAATCAAGCCAGCGGGAAACAACAAAATGCATTAACAGGAGCGGTACTTGCTTATGCCGAAAATATTGATGACCCCTCTGTATTGATAAATGTTTTAAAATCAATTGGAAACAAACATGTAAGTTTAAATATTGCACCGGAACAATACGATATAGTTGGAAATCATTTAATTGGTTCAATCAAAGAAGTTTTGGGGGATTTAGCTACTGTTGCATTAGTCGAAGCTTGGACTTGTGCCTATCAAGAACTTGCCCAAATTATGATTGGTATTGAAGCTGAAATGTATCAGAAAGTGAGTGCCAAAAAAGGAGGATGGAAAGGATGGAGAAACTTTATCATCTCTAAAATTGTAGAAGAAAGCGATGAAATTAAATCATTTTATCTTAAACCGGAGGATAACAAAGATATAGCCGATTTCTATCCGGGACAATATATTTCTGTGAGTACGTTTATCCCTGAATTGGGTCATAAACAGCCCAGACAATACAGTTTGTCTTCCGCTTTCAGTAACGAGTTTTATAGAATTTCGGTAAAAAAAGAAAAAGGAATAAACAGCACTCCTGATGGAATTGTTTCCAATACACTACATACTAAAAAAGAAGGCGACCTTATTGAAGTCAGTGCTCCCGCCGGTGTTTTTTATGCCGATCCTGAATCTAAAACCCCACTGGTTCTTGTAAGTGGTGGTGTTGGAATTACTCCTATGATGAGCATGATTGAGACCAATAAAAACGCACTGCAAAAAAATCAGACCATTTGGATTCACAGTTGTCGCAACGAAAACGTACATGCGTTTAAAGATACTATCGAAGAGTTAAATAACGAAAATACATGGTTAACTTCATTTGTTTTTTATGAGACTTTACCAGAAAATGAAACAAATGCTATTGAAGGAAGAGTGAATCTACTCGAAATCAAAGAAGAAATTCTTATTAAGGATGCAAAATATTATATTTGCGGGCCTGCTCTTTTTATAAAAGTTCAATATCAGTCTCTGGTTGAGCTTGGTGTAGACCGAGAAAACATCCTTTATGAAGAATTTGGTCCCCAATTATTGAGCCTTAACTAATATATTTTTATGAAATTGAACCACTTTACTGATTTTAGCATGCGCGTTTTAATGTATTTAGATCAAAAAAAAGAAGCTCCGCTAAGTTCTTTGGATGAGTTAGCTGCCGCTTTCAAAATCTCGAGAAACCATCTCATTAAAGTGGTTCAGTTTTTATCAGCAAATCAGTTAATTATTACCAAAAGAGGTAAAAATGGCGGAATCATAATTTCTGATAAAGCCAGAGAAATATCATTAGGGGATTTGATTCACCTATTGGAACAAGATGATAGTCCTGTTGTAAATTGTAATTCAAAACCTTGTATTTTTCAATCTCAAAATTGCAAATTAAAATCATTATTCAATACGGCTTATATGGCTTTTATTGAAAGTCTAAATAAATCCAAACTTTCCGATCTGGAATTTAGTAATTGGAATGCAATGTTTCACAGTACATAAAATTAAAAAAGCATTTATTAGAGCTACTTTTTGGATAAAAGTACAAATAAGAAAACAGACGATATTGATTAGGTAGGTTTTCAGTAACTCAATAAGTAAATAATAAACACGAATTTCACTAATTTCCACCAATTAATTCGTGTAAATTAGTGAAATTCGTGTTTAAATATTTTATCTAATATTTGTGTCAAAATATAAAATTAGTGATAGTCTTCTTTTTAAAACAGAAGAATTAATTCATAAAAAAACGCTCTTTATAAGGAGCGTTTTTTGTTTTAATCGTGATTCTCTATTTGTTTATAGGCATCAATTACTTTACTGACTAATCTATGTCGTACAATATCTTTATCATCAAGATAAATAATGCCAATTCCTTCCACATCTTTAAGGACCAAAATTGCTTCTTTAAGCCCAGAAATGGTTCTTCTTGGTAAATCGACTTGTCCAGGGTCACCCGTAATCATAAACTTGGCACTTTTCCCCATACGAGTCAGAAACATTTTCATTTGGGAATGGGTAGTATTTTGCGCTTCATCCAAGATTACAAATGCATGATCTAAAGTTCGTCCACGCATGAATGCCAAAGGTGCAATCTGGATAATTCCTTTCAAAATATAATCTTCCAGTTTTTCGTTTGGCAGCATATCACGCAACGCATCATATAAAGGTTGCATATAGGGATCCAGTTTTTCCTTCATATCACCGGGAAGAAAACCAAGGTTCTCCCCTGCTTCTACTGCCGGACGCGTGAGTATAATACGCTTGACTTGTTTTTCTTTCAATGCTTTCACGGCCATGGCAACACCTGTATAGGTTTTTCCCGTTCCCGCAGGCCCAACCGCGAAAAGCATGTCGTTTTTATTCATGGTATCTACCAGCAATTGTTGGTTTGGAGTCATCGCCTTAATGATTTTTCCACCCACACCGTGTACCAAAATTTTGTCATGATCACCCATTCGTTCGACCTGCTGACTGTCGCTTAAGATAACACGTTCAATAACATTATTATCAATAGTATTGTAACGTGTAAAATGCAGCATCAACCGTTGAAATCGTTTTTCGAACTCGTCCAAAACTTCCTTTTCACCAAAAGCTTTTAAGGTTGTTCCCCGAGCGACAATCTTTAATTTTGGATAATATTTTTTAATTGTTTCAAGATGAGTGTCTTGAGCGCCCCAAAAGTCTTTTGGAGCGATGTCTATGAGCTCGATTATCCTTTCGTTCAAATTAAATAGTTTTAAATTAAAATTAATCAATTAGTAAATGGTATGCCTGTTCGTTTAATTTGTAGTATTATTTAGAATTTGTTTTTGTTTTTTGCTTTTTTGAATTTACTATTATTAGCTTTGCGTTTCTCAAATTTAATAAAAATTAGGTTTACATAACACCAATAGTTATAAACAAATTTATGTCAATAATTACCCTTACTACCGATTACGGCTTGAAAGACCACTTTGTAGGTGCGTTGAAAGGGAAAATTTTATGTGAGTATTCCGAGGCAACAATCATAGATATTTCGCATGATGTAGACCCATTCAACACAGTTGAAGCAAGTTACATTATTGGAGCCTCCTACGCGAGCTTTCCAAAAGGCTCCGTTCACCTCATTGGAGTTGATATGGAATTTAATAAAGAAAATCAACATATTGTCATGCAATGGAACGATCATTATTTTATTGCGGCTGATAATGGCATTTTAAGTATGCTTTCGCAAAAGATTGTGCCTCAAAAAATAGTAACTATCAATATCCATGATCGATTGCCTAGTGATGCAACTGATCTTGATGTTTTTGTAAAAGTAGCCTGCCATGTTGCCAAAGGTGGTTTACTGAACGTCATTGGTAAAGAAATAAAAAACATAAAACAAGTAACCGATTTACAAGCTCTCCTGTCAGATGACGGAAACTCATTAAAAGGACATGTCATTTACATTGATCATTTTGGAAATGTTATTACTAATATTTCAAAAAAATATTTTATTGAAGTAGCCAAAGGCAGGCCTTATGAAATCGTTTTGAAAACCAAAAATATCAAAACTATTTTGCCAAATTATTCGGCGATTGCCAGTTCTGATAAATATCCTATTAAGTCTTATGAAGGAGAAAAATTAGCCATTTTTAATGAAGCTGGTTATCTGGAGATTGCCATTTTCAGAAGTAATCCTTCTAAAGTGGGTTCCGCCAATAGCTTGTTGGGATTGAATTATAGAGATGTGGTAAATATAGTATTCAGTTAGCAGTGATCATTAATCAGTTAAAAAAATCTAGAATCGTTAATCTAAAATCATAAATCCAAAATGTTTGTAAGAATAGTAAAATTGAGCTTTCACCAGGAAAATATTCCTGCTTTTTTAGAAAACTTCGAGTTGATGAAAGACAAAATACGAAACGCTCCAGGAAATCGTTTCTTAGAGCTGTATCAAGATAAAGACAATAAATGTATTTTCTTTACTTACAGTTATTGGGAAACCGAAGCCGATTTAGAAAATTATAGAAAATCAGAACTTTTTTATGATGTTTGGTCTTTTACCAAGAAATTATTCAACGACAAACCAGAAGCTTGGAGCGTGGATAAATTAGTTAGTTTAGAATAATTACGAATTTAATAACTGAAAATGATAAAGTTACTTTCTTTTATTGCATTTGAGCTATTAGTCGTTTTGCTATTAGCATTTATAAATAAAAAATATTTTAATTATAAATTATCGAACTTTAAAATTGCAGTGATTTCTTCCTTTTTCTTTTATATATCAATATTAGCTATAGTTTTCGTTATAAATTACACTTTGAAAAATGAATTAGACTCTTTTGATTTGAATGGTGATAATAATTTCTCCATTGATGAAAGAACGTTGGAACAACAGCAAGTAATGAAAGCGATTATTTCGGATACCGGAAGAAATCTTGCTCCTATTTTAGGAATAATTTATAGCTTAATATACTTTACAATTATAATTATACCTTTGAATATATTTAACAAAAAGAAAAATAAATCAACGAATTAACATAAATGAAATCCATATTATTACGAGAGATAAAATCTTTTTTTGGTTCACCCATCGGTTACTTGGTAATCGCTATTTTTTTAATTAGCAACGGACTATTTCTTTGGGTCTTTGAAGGAGAATACAATATCTTAAATACTGGTTTTGCAGATTTAACTCCATTTTTCACCTTGGCACCCTGGATATTAATTTTCTTGATTCCAGCGGTAACCATGCGTAGTTTTTCTGATGAAAAGAAACAGGGAACTTTAGAATTACTATTGACCAAACCATTAAGTATTTGGGAAATTGTCAATGGAAAATTTCTTGGAGCTATGCTATTAATTATAATGGCAATAATTCCAACCTTTATTTATGTTATCGTAATTTCTCGTTTGGGAATGCCCGAAGGCAATATCGATATGGGTAGCACGATTGGCTCTTATTTTGGATTATTGTTCCTGATTGCAGGATATTCTGCCATTGGAATCTTTACTTCTACTCTATCCGAAAATCAAATTGTGGCATTTATAATTGCCGTTTTCCTGTGTTTCTTTTTCTATTTTGGGTTCGAAGGTTTATCAGCTATTCTTCCAAAAATTTCATCCTTAATTTCCTCCTTAGGTATGCAAGATCATTTTAAAAGCATGAGCCGTGGAGTTCTGGACACGAGGGACATTATTTATTTTTTAAGTGTTACGGTTTTCTTTCTATCCTTGACTGTTTATAATCTAAAATCTTTTAAATCGTAATGATACCTATTAAAAAAAGCAACCTAAAAACTTTATTGATTACACTCACCATTTTGCTGATTATAAATGGTCTAGGAAACCAATTATTTCATCGTTTTGATTTAACCAAAGACAAAAGATATACTCTTTCTGCTACTTCTTTAAACATAATTAAACAGGTACAAAATCCTTTGTCTATAAAAGTATATATGCAAGGTGATTTGCCTGCTGAATTTAAACGTTTACAGCAGGAAACCCGACAATTATTAGAAGAATTTCAGGCGTATAACAAAAATATTGTTTTTGAATTTGTAGATCCATTGGAAAACAAAGACGAAAGCATGGATAACATTAAAGAACTGTATCGCAAAGGATTGACTCCAATAAATATTACCGTTGACGACAAAGGAAAACAATCGCAGGCTATGGTTTTTCCTTGGGCAATTGCAGTCTATAATAATAAAGAAGTCAATATTCCTTTATTGAAAAATAGAATGGGCGCTTCGACCACTCAAAAAGTGATTGGATCCGTTCAGCATCTTGAATATTCTATTGCTGATGCTTTAAATAAAATCACCAAAGACAAACAAAAAAAGATAGCTGTAATCAAAGGAAATGGCGAGCTTCAGGATATATTGATGGCGAAATTTCTAATGCAAGTACGAGAAAGTTACCACATTGGACCTTTTACTCTTGATTCAGTTGCTAAAAATCCTATTGGAAGTTTAGACGCTTTAGAAAAATATGATTTGTCCATAATCGCTAAACCAACAGAAACTTTTTCAGATGCAGAAAAACAGGTTTTAGACCAATTTATTATGAACGGTGGTAAAACTTTGTGGCTTGTAGATCAAGTTTCTGCAGAAATGGATAGTTTGTACAATGCATCCGGATCAACATTGGCGTATCCAAGAGATTTAAATTTGAATGATTTATTCTTTAAATACGGAATCCGAATTAATCCTGATTTGATAAAAGACGAACGAGGAAGTCCGATAAAATTAGCTTCAGGAGATCAAGGAAGCGCTACTCAATTCCAAGAATTCAATTGGAAATTTGCACCTCAGGTTTATCCAAACAGTCCACATCCAATTGTGAAAAATTTAGGTGGAATCAAATTCGATTTTGCTAATCCAATCGATACGTTGAAAAACGGAATTAAGAAAACTATTCTGTTACAGTCGTCCCAATATTCGAAAAAAATTGGTACACCAACAGAAATCAATTTGAATAGCGTAACCGAAGAAACAAGTCCAAATGATTATTTGAACAAAGGAAATATTCCGCTTTCGGTTTTATTGGAAGGCTCGTTTCATTCCATGTTTGAAAACAGGGTTTTACCATTCGATCAAAAGAGTTTTGAAACCAAAGGGAAAGAGAATAAAATGATTGTTATATCAGATGGCGATTTGATAAAAAACCAATTGGATAAAAACTTTCAACCAGTAGAATTAGGTTACGATCAACGCTCTGGAAATTTGTACGATAATAAAGATTTTTTAATAAATTGCGTCAATTATCTTCTGGATGATAACGGACTTATTAACATTCGAAGCAAAGATCTTGACTTGCCATTATTGGATAAAGAGAAAGTTTATGAAAACTATACCGTTACTCAATTCATAACTATCGGGCTACCAATTCTTATTTTAGCACTTTTTGGAATCCTATTTACTTTCTTAAGAAAAAGAAAATATAGCAAGTAGATGTTAATAAAAAATTTTCCATACTAAAGTACTTTACGATATATTTGTAAAATGTATGGTTTTTAAAAATAAAATAAAAAGTATACCAAAAAAATAAAATATAACAGATGAAATTTATAGTATCGAGTTCGTACTTATTGAAACAATTACAAGTTTTAGGTAACGTTATCAACAGTAGTAATACTTTACCTATTTTAGATAATTTTCTATTTGATTTAGATCAGAATGTATTGACGGTTTCTGCATCCGATTTAGAAACAACGATGTCAGCGGCATTAACTATAGATTCTACGAGCAAAGGAAGTGTTGCTGTACCGGCAAAGTTACTATTGGAAATCCTAAAAACATTTCCTGAGCAGCCATTAACGTTCACTGTTGAAGAAAATAGCACGATTGAAATTAGTTCTAATTCTGGAAAATATGCTTTAGCCTATGCTCCGGGAAATGAATTTCCTAAATCTGTAAACTTAGATGATCCCTCAGTAACATTAGTTCCTGCTGATGTTTTGGCAACTGCTATCAGCAAAACTATATTTGCTGCCGGAAATGATGATTTACGTCCAGTGATGTCAGGTGTTTTCTTTCAATTTTCACCACAAGGATTGACATTTGTAGCTACTGATGCTCACAAATTAGTAAAATATGCCCGTACAGATGTTGTGGCTTCTCAAGTGGCTGATTTTATTATGCCAAAGAAACCTTTGACTATCTTAAAAAATATTCTTACAAGTTCAGATGCTGAAGTGAAAATTGAATACAATGATTCGAATGCTACGTTCTCTTTTGATAACTACATTTTGATGTGTCGTTTGATAGATGGTAAATATCCAAATTATGAAGCGGTAATTCCAAAAGAAAATCCAAATAAATTAATGATCGACCGTTCACAATTTTTGAGTTCTGTTCGTCGTGTTGCAATTTTCTCTAATAAAACTACACACCAAATTCGTTTGAAAATTGCGGGTGCAGAATTGAATGTTTCTGCTGAAGATATTGATTATTCAAATAAAGCGGAAGAAAGATTGACTTGTGATTATCAAGGTGATGATATGCAAATAGGATATAATTCTCGTTTTCTTACGGAGATGTTGACCAACTTGCAGTCAGACATGATTATGCTGGAAATGTCTTTACCAAACAGAGCTGGAATTTTGACTCCTGTTGATGGATTGGAAGAAGGGGAAACAGTAACCATGCTTGTAATGCCGGTAATGCTAAATAGCTAACCACTATTTAAATTTTAAAATACGCTATTAACCAAACCATTTTTATATTTAAAAAACCGTCTCGTTTAATTACGAGACGGTTTTTTGCTTTTATTACTTTTGATTTTTGTCATTCCGCAGAAGGAGGAATCTCAACTTAACGTTGAAATCTAATAATCTAAGAGTCTAAATTTCTAACTAAATCACTCCCATTTTTTTCATTAGGAAAGTAGCGCTTCGATTTTTACAAATTCCATCTCGAAGTTTGTAGTCAAAATGTAATTCGTCATTGTGGATTTCGACTTCAAAACATTTATTGATGAGTGTATTTGGAAAGTCATTTGTCGTCAAACAAACTTCGATATCATGCGTTGCAATGGCTCCAATGGCCTTTTTTGCAATCACTTTTTTGACAACTTCTATGGTTCCATTTCGTTTATCATCAGAATTAGTTCCTCTTAATATTTCATCCAATAAAACAAAAGCTGGTCTGTCTTGTAATTCATCCATGATTTGTTTTAGACGTTTTATTTCAGCGAAGAAATACGATTCACTGTCGGATAAGGAATCCGATAAACGCATCGAAACCAAAACTGGTAAAGGATGTACATTTGCGCTACTGGCACAAACAACTGATCCCATTCCCGACAACACCATATTAATCCCTAAACTGCGCAGAAAAGTACTTTTGCCTGACATGTTAGAACCCGTCAAAATCATGAAAGATTGGGGATGAAAACGCACCTCATTCCCTATCCTAGTTTTCTCATTCAGCAACGGATGACTTAGATTAGAGAAATCAATTTCGAAATTTGTATTTATAGTTGGAAAAGTAAACTCCGGATTATTATAGGATAGATTACCCAAGCTATTCAACATCTCAAATTCACCAATCACTTCTAACCAATCTTCGAGCGCTTCTGCATGATCCTTTTTCCATTGTATTAAAGATTTTAAAACATGAAGATTAAAAAGGAAAGTTCCGTTGAATACTAATGCGGTTACAAAATTACCGATACTGTCCATTTTCGAAAATAAAACAGCCAATTGCTTCAGATGAACACTAGCATTTTCTTTTTTAAAGGTCAGTTTTTGTTGCATATCAATCAATTTTTGAGATTCGAAAATTTCTTTCTCAATTTTTTCAACCAGTAAACTGTATTGATTGATGATTTTGTTTACGTTTTCTGCATTGGCAATTTCCATTTGTATGCGTCTTAAAAATCTACCCATAAAAGCTAGATTAAAAACAAACAAATAACCTAAATAGGATACAAAAATTGGCTTTGATGTCAATAAATAGGCCATAAAAACACCAAAGAATAGTACAGGTGAAATATAGGAAATCAACACCGTAGCTTTTGATAAAGGCGTGCTTTCAAACTTGCTCCACTTCAATAAAGTTTCATAACTGGATTTAGTATCCTGGCTTATTTTGGCGAAAGCCAAGAATTCCTGACGCCAATCTAACTTTTCGGATAATTCTTTAACGGCTTTATGATTTTTTAAAATTTCCTCATTTGGCAAAAGCGTTAAAAGTTGTTTAGCCAATGTATTTTTACCAATAAATGTGGATGTTCTGTTTAAGTTTTGAAACAGGGAATGTTCTCCAAAAACATCCAAATCGTATGCATAAGGATGATGAAAATCATTGAACTCCTGTCCATTTTCAAAAGCGATTTTTTTTCTTTCTAAATAGGATATTTCATTTTCATTAATTTCAATTAGAGCAACTAATATTTGTTTTTGAAAAGATAATTTGGAATGAAAACGCATTAAAAGAATAAATGACACAAAAAGTAAAACGGCCAAAATAATTAGAAAAACTTCGCTTGTTTGAAAGTAATAATAGATTGAAACTAAAAAAAGTACAATCGTTATCAGTCTAAAAAAACTGATACTATTGTACTTTTTATTAATTGTATTTAATTGTGCTGAATAGCTTTCTTTTTTCGATTTATATACTTCCATATTTCATTTGATGAAATGCAAATATAACGAAATAGATCTGTGCTAGAAGCCTAATTCTAAGATCAATCAATATGGATGGCTAAAATTGGGATATCAAAATTTGTTGCCATTTTTTTAGTGAAACTAGGTTTAAATAATCCTTCAAAAAAACCTCGTTTATAAGTAAGCATCGTCAAGACATCAATCTCTTTATATAAAATAAAGTCTAAAATTGTTTCTTTTACCTGGTCGCTATTGATAACAAAAAACTCTATTGGTTCTTGCATAAACTCCGATTCCCATTTATCGATTGTATCTTTTGACACATCAGATTCATTTGTTTTTACATAGAGGCATTTTACTTTAGCCTTTGTTTTTTTAGCAATGTCCAAAATTGTTTTAAGCGCTTTTTTATCTTTAGGTCTGAAACGAGTTGTAAATCCAATCGTTTCAATTTTTTTGAATTTTGCTTCTAATGGTACACATAACATAGGGATATCAATGTTTGCTATTGCTGAACCTGTATTTGTGCCCAAGAAAAACGATTCCCATCCAGTTGCTCCGGAAGTACCCATTATTACAAAATCAATTTTATCTTCCTTAATGGATCTTTTAATATTAAACAATAAATCACCATCCATAAGTCGGTGAGACATTTTTATTTTGTCCAGATTGCGTTTCTCAGCTATTGCACGGAGCTTTGGAATCTCCTCTTTAAACATATCAAATTGCGATAGTTCCAACGAATCATAAATTACAGCATAATTTTCAGGAAAAAACTGATTATCAAATACGGGTAATTCAAATGTATGCAATAAAATGAGTTCTCCATGAACTATTTTTGCAAATTCTAACGCATGCACAAAAGCATTTGTGGCAACTTCAGAAAAGTCAGTGGGAAATAGGATTCTTTTCATTTTTGCAAGTATTTAAATTAGTTCTTTTATCAAAGATAAGCATTATATTAAAGATTTAACATTATAATAATCAGGTATTTAACCATTAATACGAAAAAAATAAACGAAAATTATCTTACTATTTTGATAATCAAATTGGTACGTATAAATGACTAACGCATAGCTAATTCTTATTCGGGAATGGCAAGAATTGGAATATTAACATGAAAAGCTAGTTTTTTTGAAAGGCTAACTTGGAATAATTTTTCTAAAAAATTCTTATGATAAACATGCATTGTAATCATATCGATTTCATTTAAATCGATGAATTCCAGAACTATACCTTCAACATCATTATTGCTGATGGTATGCAAAGTTATGTCTTGATTCTCGGCAATTTTGTGCCATTCTTCTTTAAAAGTATCATTATCCTTTTGATGAGGCGATTTTACATGCAAGCAATCAATATGTGCCTCAAATACGGTTGCAAATTCGACTACTTTTTTAAGCACCTCAATATCTTCATAATTGTATTTGGTAAGGAAAAGTATTTTTTTTATTTGCTTATACTTGCAATTTTCCGGTATGGCAAACACTATGGCTTTAGTAGCATTCATCACTTTTGTAGTTGCAGTTCCCAAGAAAGTTTCTTTTAAGCTGGTTGCTCCCTTTGTCCCCATAACAACGTAATCAATATCCTCGTCCTTAACAATTTTTACCGTTTTAGTGATTAAATTACCATTATCGAGAACATTGCTAATTTTAATGCGTTCCATGTTATTTTGTTCCGCAATTGTTCTCAAAAAAGGAACTTGGTCTTTATAATTTTCAAAATTACCCAACTCTACAAGATCATAAATTTCATTCAAAACGCCTGGAACATTACTATAACCTACTTGAGGTAAATCATAAACATGCAAAGTGATAATCTCCCCTTTTATGCTATCTGCTAATTTTAAGGCATAAATGAATGCATTTATAGAAGCTTCAGAAAAGTCCGTTGGAAATAGAATTTTTTTCATGATATTTATTAATCAATTATACATCTAAATTTACAAAAAATAAACAAATTAAACCGGTAATTAACTGACATAGTTGTTTTTAACCCTAATTTAAGACGATGGTTCTATAAGTGGGTCTTGCTGTCATATAAGTTTTGCTTACTTTTGTATAAAATTGAATACAATATGATACCTCACGATTCCATAGTAGCATTAGCAACCCCATCGGGAGCTGGCGCGATAGCCGTTATTCGGATTTCAGGCGAAGATGCAATTACTATTGGTAATACCGTTTTTCGTTCTATTAAAAATAAAGATTTAACCACACAAAAAACACATACTTTGCATCTCGGTCATATTATTGATGACACTAAAACACTAGATGAAGTATTGGTTTCTATATTCAAAGGTCCGAATTCCTACACTGGCGAAAATACTATTGAAATTTCTTGTCATGGCTCTACTTATATACAACAGCAAATCATTCAGTTATTGCTTCGAAAAGGATGCCGTATGGCTGATCCTGGAGAATTTACTTTAAGAGCCTTTCTAAACGGCAAACTTGATTTATCTCAAGCCGAAGCCGTTGCGGATCTAATTTCTTCTGACAACGAAGCTTCACACCAAATTGCGATGCAACAAATGCGAGGCGGTTTTTCTAATGAAATTGCCAAATTACGAGAAGAATTATTGAATTTTGCTTCGCTAATAGAACTTGAACTTGATTTTGCCGAAGAAGATGTAGAATTTGCCGACAGAACTCAATTTCATGAATTATTAAACAGAATTCAATTTGTCTTAAAACGTTTGATTGATTCGTTCGCTGTAGGAAACGTGATAAAAAATGGAATTCCTGTTGCGATTGTAGGTGAACCCAATGTAGGTAAATCAACTCTTTTGAATGCTTTATTAAACGAAGAACGCGCTATTGTTTCGGAAATTGCAGGAACTACACGTGACACGATTGAAGACGAATTAGTCATTGGAGGAATTGGTTTTAGATTCATAGATACCGCAGGAATTCGTGAAACAGAAGATATTGTAGAAAGCATTGGGATTCGTAAAACTTTCGAAAAGATCGAACAAGCGCAGGTCGTTTTGTATTTGTTTGAAAGCTTAAAGTTTAAAGTTCAAAGTTCTGAATACATCATAGAAATCGAAAAAATCAAGAATCAATTTCCCCTGAAATCTTTAGTTGTTGTCATCAACAAAATAGATTTGCTTTCTGAAAATGAAGTACTAAACATCCGAAAACAACTGGAAACATTAAACGTTACACTCGAAACAATTTCGGCTAAGGAGAATATTGGAGTCGAGAATTTAAAGAATCAATTGCTCTCGTTTGTAAATACAGGTGCTTTACGTAATAATGAAACAATCATAACTAATACAAGGCATTACGATTCTTTACTAAAAGCTTTAGACGAAATACAAAAAGTAAAATTTGGGCTTGAAACCAACTTATCAAGCGACTTAATGGCTTTGGATATTAAAGAAGCGCTGTATCATTTTGGGATGATTACCGGTCAGGTTACTAATGATGAATTGTTAGGGAATATATTTGCGAATTTTTGCATCGGAAAGTAGTTTTACAACACTTATAGAATAAAAATTCAGTTTTCAAAACCATTCAATTGGACCGCCTGTCTTCTAAGCAGGCGGTCTTAATATTTATAATCAATTCGAACTTTAAAAAATCATTTCTTATAACCACCAAGAAACTATATACCAATAAATTAACACATTCCATCAAATACTAAATCAAGAAAAAGCGGTATCTTTATTATATGAAAAAGCATTTCAATATTATTATTGCAGGAGCCGGAGGAATTGCCGAAGCCGTCGGTTTGATATTGATGGAATGGAGCGAAGTTACCCCTACTCTTTTTATTGGTGACAGAACCCATTCGAAAGCTAAAAAAGTAGTTAACTGGATTCAAGAAGGAATAACGAAATCTGGCTCCATTAAGGACTTTCACCTAGCTGAAACAGGCCTTACGGATGAAATGACAGCAATTTTTCGCCAAGGAGATATTATTCTGGACTGTCTACCGGGAAGCCAAGCACCAAGAATTGCTCAATTTGCCAAAGATTTTAATCTGCATTATGCTAACCTTACCGAATATGTTTCCGAAACAGAAGAAATAGTAGCTTTGGCAAAAAATACCAAAACTGGTTTTTTACTTCAGACAGGTCTAGCTCCTGGCTACATAGATTTATTGGCAAACGGGCTTTTTCAACAATTTTGTTCTGATTTTAAAGTAGCCAAAGCGGATAAACTTGAGTTTAAAGTTGGCGCGCTTACCAAACATGCTGTTGCTCCGCATTATTATGGATTTACCTGGAGTCCGGTGGGTGTTGCTACCGAATATCTCGAAGACACCATTGTGCTAAGAAACTTTATAAAAACTACCCTGCCATCCTTATCAGAAAGAAAAACGATTATTATTGACGGCATAACTTACGAAGAAGACCTTACTTCAGGTGGCGCAGCAGATTTGGCTGATGCATTATCCGGAAAGGTATGCTCGCTCGAATATAAAACCCTCCGCCATCCTGGGCATTACGAATGGGTACAGCAGCAACTTTTAAATTTGGTAAATTTAGATAATTCCATTATCGATTTACAGCAAAAAATGGAAGCTATAATACCTCATATCGAAGACGACCAAATTATTTTATATGCCGCGGTAGAAGGAAAAGATGCGGATGGAATTTTACGCCGGCGAGAAATCGCCCACTGCATACTTCCTCAAAAAGTAGGAAAGCACCAATTAAGAGCCATACAAACCACCACGGCTGCTCCTTTAGCGCAAGCTGCTCAGCTATTGCTCGAAAATCCTCATAGTGGTGTTATTCTGCAAAGCCACATTGACCCAGTAGCATTTTTAAACGGAAATTACATTGCCAGGGTATACGGAAAAATGAAAACTTCATAAACTACTAATGAGTAAATCGAAATAAATATTCAAATAAAAACTTTTAAAGAAAAAAGCGATTTGTTTTGTACTTTTGAATATTTAAAGCAGTAAATCTACAAATACATAAGTGTCAGTACATGAATACCTACTACATACATAACGGAAATGAAAGTACAGGTCCATTTGGGCTAGACGAACTAAGAAGTAAAAAAATTACTAAAACTACTCCTGTCTGGTGTCAAGGAATGGAAGACTGGAAATGCGCAGAAGAAGTGATGGAATTGAAAACTATTTTAATGATAGTTCCTCCGCCTTTAAAACCTATCACTACGCCTAACCAAACGACAAAAGCTATAGACAAAGAGCTTAATCCCAAAATTTTAGGAATTAAGAAAGATATCTTTTTTCCGGTTTTAATTGTTTTAGTTTTAATAATTGGAACAGTAAGTTTTAATCTTTTTGAAGAAAATAGAAAAAATGTTTTAGAGCAAAAAAATACTGTTACGGAAAGAAACAATCAACAATTTCTGATACAACAAAGAGAAATCGAGGAACAAAAAATTCGTATCGCAGAACAAGAACGCAAAGAATTAGAAAGGCTTACAACCGAAAGAAAGCAACAATTAAGTAGTCGGCTTTTAGAGATTCAAAAACAACTACTTGATGATATTAGAAATCTGGAAGAGGCAAAAAATAAATTAGTTGAAGCAAACGATTTCGAGTTTTTGAGAACAACCGACGAAAAAAGTGAAGAAATAAGTTTAATCCAAAGAGATATTGAACATTGGATAACTGAAATTGATAAACTTAGAAAAGAAAAAGATCAAATATATTTAGAACTGGAAAAAATACAGCCAAAAGTTAGTGGAGTTACCGACGTAAATTAGTTGATGATTTTAATTAATTAGTGTTTTCTTAATATTAGAGAACAATAAAAGTAGTTTTTGTAAGCAATAAAGTAATCAATCGCACTTCAACCACCCTGTGATACTCATTCGGGTATTTTGGGTTACCAAAACCTCATGCACCAATTCATCACTCTTGAAAAAAACCGTTTTACCTTGCGTAGGTGAAATTTTTTGATTGTTATTTATTTGATGAATTAACAACTCTCCGCCATCACTTTCTTGCCAATCACTATTCAAATAACTAATCATGGAGTACTTTCGGCTTGGGTTGTTTTTGAACTGATCCAAATGTTTTAGATAAAAATCTCCTTTTTCATACAAGGAATAATGAAACTCATATCCAGTAATTCCAGTATAACAACTTAAATTTAAATAGGTTATAAAAGCTTCAATTTGAGTAAAGAATTCATTTTCGAATATATTATTGTGCTTTTTATCCAGCCAATAAATAGAATCCCTTCTTACCGTACTATCGTAAGAAACAACTTCTGAGTTGCCTGTTCCTGCTTCTATCAATAAACTCTGTTGGTTTAAGGCAAATAAATTTTGCTTTAGGTTATTTGCCAAAGCGTCACTTAAAAAATGTTCGGATATACCCACACTATTTTCAATATAAGAGGCTATTAAATCCTCAAAGCTGTTTTTCATGTCTTTTTTGTTAACTGCAAATATAGCCAACGGGACAAGGTAGCCTAAATAAAATCGTTACTGGCTCATTATGAAATAAATAAAAATTTAAAGTGCAAAATCGTTCATATAAAGTAAAACACAATGACAATTATAAACATATTAGTCATTTAAGAAACTACTAAACTGTAATTCCTTAAATGACTTACATGGTTTATACCTTTTAGGTATTTACAACTTACTGATATAACTTCCGTAGATATCTTTAAATTGATAGCCATCAGCAAAGCGATCTTTACTAAGTTTTTTATATTCTACCAATCCCCAAAGTATGAATTCTTTCATGAAAAACTTATCTTTTTTTTCTAATTCCGGTTGGTATTTCTTGATTAAAATTTCTAAGGGAACAATACTTCCTAAAATTCTTTGATACTCTTCATCAGAACAATCATCCAATAATTCAAAACCGCTTTCTGCAAAAAACCATTCGATGATATCCGTATAAGGCGTTTTCTCGTCTTGTTTTTCCAGTTTTTCAATTTTTGGAAAATAGGCAGGGAAAAAAGTATGAATGGCATCCCCTAATAAATGTTGTGCTACAGCGGCTGCTCCCTCCTGCTCTCCTTCGTAAACTAATTCTACTTTACCGGTAATAGCGGGAATAATTCCCATAAAATCAGATAATCGTAAAGTAGTTTTATCCTCTCCTGATTTCAACGCTCTTCTTTCCGCAGTGCTTAATAAATTTTCAAGAGCAGTGATACTCAATCTGGCACTCACACCGCTTTTATTATCAATGTACTCGCTTTCTCGTGCTTCAAAACTGATTTGTTCCAATAAATCTCGGGCTAACGAAGGAACATAAACCATATCACTTTGTTTAACATCAAGTTTAGCTTCCTGCTCTGTAATTGTTCTGGCAATCTTAATAGTATCTGGGTAATGTGTTAAGATTTGAGACCCAATTCTGTCTTTCAAGGGCGTAACAATACTCCCGCGATTCGTGTAATCCTCTGGATTAGCAGTGAAGACAAACTGCATATCTAGTGGCATTCGCAATTTAAAACCTCGAATCTGGATATCACCTTCTTGCAATATATTAAATAAGGCCACTTGAATTCGAGCTTGTAAATCAGGTAATTCATTGATAACGAAAATAGAACGGTTAGCTCTTGGAATCATCCCAAAATGTATCACACGATCATCCGCGTAAGACAGTTTTAAATTCGCTGCTTTTATCGGATCTACATCGCCTATTAAATCCGCAACGGTAACATCCGGCGTGGCTAATTTTTCGAAGAAACGGTCGCTTCTGTGTAACCAGGAAATTGGCGTTTCATCGCCTTTTAATTCAATAATGTCTTTTGCAAAACGGGAAATTGGTTGCAACGGATCGTCATTAATTTCGGAACCGGTTACAAACGGAATATATTCGTCTAACAATTCGACCATTTTACGTGCTAATCTGGTTTTGGCTTGACCACGAAGACCTAATAAATTGATATTGTGACGCGATAAAATTGCACGTTCTAACTCTGGAATTACCGTATTCTCAAATCCATGAACTCCTTCAAAAGTGGGTTTTCCTAATTTAATCTTTTCTCTAAGATTGGTACGCAACTCATCCTTGATGCTTTTGCTTTTATAACCTGATTCTTTTAATTCTCCGAGTGTTTTTATATTTTCTATTTTCATGTGAATTGTCTTTCGTCTTGTTTCTTTTCTCTAATCCTTTATTTTATTCTTTTTTTACGATTTGTTTCATAATCTTCAAAAATCATTTCTCCTAAACCTTTCAATCCAGTATAAAATGCTTTTCCTTGGTTAGCTTCCGTAAACCGATTGACAAACTGTTGTAAATACGGATCATTAGCAATCATAAAAGTAGTAATGGGAATGTGCAATTTTCGGGCCTGTTGTGCCTGACTGTAGCATTTATCCACAATATATTCGTCCAAGCCATTGCTGTTCATGTAATAAGAACCATCTTTTTCGCGAACACAACTTGGTTTACCATCGGTAATCATGAAAATTTGCTTGTTGGTATTTCGTTTCCTGCGGAGAATATCCATGGCCAATTGTAAACCTGCGACCGTATTAGTGTGAAAAGGTCCTACTTTTAAATAGGGCAAGTCCTTGATTGCTATAGTCCAGGCATCATTCCCAAAAACCAAAATATCTAAAGTGTCTTTTGGATAACGTGTCGTAATCAATTCAGCCAGAGCCATTGCCACTTTTTTAGCAGGTGTGATTCGGTCTTCACCATATAAAATCATACTGTGACTGATGTCGATCATCAAAACGGTACTCATTTGGGATTTGAATTGGGTTTCTTCAACGACCAAATCATTTTCAGTGAGCATAAAACTTTCTACCCCATTATTAATTTGGGCATTGCGTAAACTTTCGGTCAATGAAATTCTTTCGAGACCATCACCAAAATGAAACTCTCGAAATTCTCCTGTATGTTCATCTCCATTCCCAGAATGTTTAGTTTTGTGATTACCAGTTCCAGAACGCTTTAAGTTCCCAAAAATGGTATCTAACGCTTGTTGCCTGATGGCGCGCTCCGTTTTTGAAGTAATTCCAATTCCTGAAGTACCATCTTCTTTGAGTTCATCACGGATGTACCCTTTTTTCTTTAAATCTTCGATGAAATCATCAATGGTGTAATGTTCATCAGTCAATTTATACTCCTTATCTAATTCTCTTAACCAATCAATCGCTTCATCAAAATCTCCTGAAGTATGTGTGATTAATTCTTTGAAAACACCAAAGAGTTTATCAAATGGAGACTGAAATGGCGCTTCATATTGTTTAAAATAAAATCCTTTTTTATTATCATTTTTCATAGACTTTAAAAGTACATTATTTTAAACCGTAGGTTAGACAAACGTTTATTAATTTTTAGTTAAAACATAAAGACACTATTATGCAGGTATAAAAAATAAAAATTAATTAAAAAATTCCCCATCGACATAAAACCAACTTCCGTTTTCACATATGAAAGCAGAACGTTCATGATGAATTTGTTTTTGAAGTTCTCTATCCAAAAAATAGGCTTTGAATTCAACCGTATTCGCTGTAGCGTTGATAATTTCTAATTTAAGCCACTGATTACTACCAGCCCAATTTAGAATTTCGGATTTAGAATGGTATTTCCTTTTAGAAAAATGAGTTGTAGCCATTAAATAATCAACGTGAAGTGTGGCATAAGCGGAATACCGAGATTGCATTAGTGTTAAAGCAGTTGGGGCTTTTTTACTTTCGTTTATAAAAGGTTCACAACAGTCCTTAAAAGTTTTAAAGGAACCGCAATAGCATTTTTTTTGAATCATTAAATTGATAAGATCTTTTTAAATTTAACCCGTTGGGTGTAATTATTTAAAGCAAAATAAATTGATTAGATATTGGTCAAGATACTGAAATTCAGTATCTTGAAGTCGCTAAACAACCAATATCTATGTCAAATATAGT
>NZ_JBHZPY010000017.1:0-43632 GCF_042787235.1 Flavobacterium zhoui | reverse complement strand
CTTTTAAGAAAGAGAAAGTCACTTTTCTTAAAAAGAATTTTAATTGTAGTTTAAATCTCATATATTTACTCACTGATTAAACAAATAGAGTTCGTGTAGAGGTTTTTAGACGAACTGTCGTTATCTGGATTATAGAATCTTTGACCTCCAATTCGTTTTTCATTCAAAAATCGTAAACCAATTTTACTGCTCCAGCCCCAATCTTTTTCATTACCATATTTCCATTTATTTGAAATCATATAGCGTGTCAATAGGGGTAAATCGAGAAAATTATCATTGTCACGGTCAATTTTATTTGCAGG
The DNA here is from genome assembly GCF_042787235.1 of Flavobacterium zhoui. Taxonomy (NCBI): domain Bacteria; kingdom Pseudomonadati; phylum Bacteroidota; class Flavobacteriia; order Flavobacteriales; family Flavobacteriaceae; genus Flavobacterium; species Flavobacterium zhoui. The sequence goes on along the minus strand of NZ_JBHZPY010000017.1, from coordinate 43,330 downwards.
TTGTACTGTATGAAATGCAGTAAGATTAGTCCATTTGCCTTTCTTCAAAGCATAGTTGGCATTAAAATGTTTTTCTTCAAAATTATTCATATACACATTAAGCAATAATTTATCAGTGTTATCAGGGTCTTTGGTTTCAACATTAATTTGCCCGCTAATACTTTCATATCCTTGCAAAACGCTATTAGCACCTTTTGATACATAGATGTTGTCAACCAATGTTCCGGGAATTCCACTAATCCCGTATGTATATGATAATCCTTGTATCATTGGGAAACCGTCAATCAAAACCTGATTGTAAATGCCGGATAATCCCAAAATGCGAAGTTCTTTTGAGTTGGTAATTACATTGGTTGTTTGTGGTTGCACAGTCGTTTGTGTTTCAAAACAACCTGCTAAATCACAACAAGCAGCTTTACCCAATTCTTTTTGAGTAATGATTTCTGTTTTGATTGGGATGATGTTAGAAATAATTACACCGTCTCGTTGTCTTTTTACAATTACTTCTTCAAGTGTTTTTGCTTGCTTTAATTTAAACACTACAAATGTTTGATTGGTAATTTCGATCGTATCTGATACGTGACCTTCAAAACTTGCAATTAATTTTTTATTGCTGATGTCTTTGCTTGTAATTTCAAATTCTCCTTTGTCGGCTGTGGATGTTCCTGTTGTTTGGCCAAGCCAATATACATTTGCACCAATAAGCGGTTCCTTTTTGTCGTTGGTTACTTTTCCTAAAATGGTTTGTGCAAATAGTGCATACGGAAACAGTAATCCAACAATGAATATGTATTTTTTCATTGTTTAATTTTTTTAAAATAAAGCAAGATTTATTAGAAAATAAATCTTGCCATATTCTTTGTTTACTGTTTTATTTTATATATTTTTTCTTCAGGATTCTCACAACTACCTGTTTTCTCGATGACTCTGTATATTTCTTTTTCGGTAACCAGTATAGGATTGAATTTTACTTTAAATGAAGAGGTTGTTCCCATTTTTCCTGATCTGCAACTGCTAACGCCTTTCAATTTTTCTACATTGGCAGCAATCATTTTCAAGTCCATAGAACAAGTAATTCCTTTTACTTTGATGGTAACTGTTTTTGAGCTGTCGGTATTTTGTGTTGTTTCTTGAGCAAACGCAATGCTTGTTGAGGTAATCAATATAATGAATACCAAAACTAATGATTTTATAAATTTCATTTTTTTGATTTTAAAATTGTTGACAATAAAGAAATGTTGCTTCGAAGTTGTCGGAGCAAAAGTTTAATTTAATATTGTTAAACAATTTTAGGAGGTTGCCAAAAGTCAGGTGCGAATTGAGAGGTAAAAACTGATTGGTAAGTAAAATTTTGGTTAGTTGAAATTTCAGGTTTAGATATTTCAGCAAGTTGATTTGTAGAACATTGCAACACACAAGAACTGCAAACTTGAAAAGGATTACACGATTTTCCCGAACGGTCGTCTTTTTGTTTTTGTTGGCTGGATGATTTTTCGTTGTCAGCAATCGATTTGCATTGTCCGTCATAACAATTTTGTTCATTGTTATTTTGCAATGAAATCAAATCTATTCCCGGCTTAATAGCGAGGAATAAAATTATTGTTGCTAATATGAGTGTTGAAAATTTCATTGCTTTACAAATATACGACGTTTATCTATAAGTTGTGTGAAATGATCCGAGACCGTATAAAAAATAGTTAAACTGACAAAGATTACATCAATTGCCAACAAAACAAAATTATTGTTTGTACATTTGCGACGATGAAAGGATACATTAAAATAGTACTTCTAATTCTGATATCGTGCTGCTATGTCAACACTGTGTTTGAATTTTCAGATACCGAGGAGAAGGCTAATTTTGAAAATGAAAGTCACGCCTATATTCAACAATTTAATGACCAAATCTTTGCAAACAGCGTAACACAAAGTATTCCGCATTGCGACATTAATTGTGACACGCATATTCAATGCCATTTAAGTGTAATTCTACCTGCATCTAAATGCAATTCATTCTACAAAAGCTCTTTCTTTTCAAAACCGGATAGGCTTTTTATCCTATATTCTTCTTACTTGATTTGATGATTTTCTGATTTGACTTTTTTTTGGCAATTGCTACGCAGTTGTCAGTTTTACTATTTCAGAACAATTCTATTTAAATCAAAAATGAAAAAAATAATATTCATTCTTTTGCTATTTCCATTTTTAGCAACAGCCCAAAACACTTTTAAAGCCATCATCAAAGATGAAAAAACAAAAGAAGCCCTTGATAGCGTTTCTGTATTCCTAAACGGAACTCAAAACGGTTCCACTTCTGACGAGAAAGGTTTTGTGGTAATTGAAAACATTCCCAACGGTAAACAAACCATTGTTTTCAGTTCTTTTGGTTATCGAAAAATTGAAAGAAACATTTTATTTCCTCAAAATGAAACCATTGAAATATTTCTTGAACCAACATCGGAAGAATTAGAAGAAGTTAAAGTTACCTCAACAAGAAGTAGCCGAACAATAAAAAATACTCCGACTCGAATCGAAGCGATCGCAGCGGGCGAATTAGAAGAAAAATCTTCAATGCAACCCGGAAATATCAAAATGTTACTTACCGAAAGTACAGGAATTCAAACCCAACAAACTTCCCAAGTTTCGGGAAGTGCAAGTATTCGCATTCAAGGATTAGACGGAAAATATACGCAACTTTTACAAGACGGATTTCCTTTGTACTCGGGTTTTGCAAGTGGCTTGAGTATTTTACAGATTCCGCCACTCAATTTAAAGCGTGTAGAAGTTATCAAGGGTTCAACATCGACCCTTTACGGGGGTGGAGCAATTGCGGGATTAATAAACCTGATTACAAAAGAGCCTACTGATAAAAGAGAAATTTCATTTTTGGCGAACGTAAATCAAACACAAGCGTTGGATTTAAGCGGTTTTTATGCTGATAAATACAATAAATCAGGACTTACAATGTATGTTTCGAGCAATTCTCAAAATGCTTATGATGTGAATCATGACGGATTTTCAGATATTCCAAAATTTGACAGATATACCATAAGTCCAAAATTTTTCTATTATCCAAACAAAAAAACAACATTTAGTTTAGGTGTAAATGCTGGATTTGAAAAACGAATTGGTGGAGATATGCAAGTGATAGACAACAAAGCAGATGCTACGCATACGTTTTTTGAGCGAAACAATAGTAATCGATATTCGACACAAGCAAAGTTTGAAAAAACTTTTGACAATAAGAACATATTGACAATTAAAAATAGCGTTGGGTATTTTAATCGAAAAATTGAGAAGCAAGCTTATAATTTTGAAGGACAACAAATAGCCACTTTTACTGAAGCCAATTATTTAATCCCTAACGAAAAATCAGAATGGAATTTGGGAGCTAATTTAGTTTCGGATAATTTCAAACAAGTTAATTTAGTCGCTGACAAGTTAGATTATTACAATGCTGCCTTTGGTATTTTTGCCCAAAACAATCTGAACATAACCGAAAAATTTATTTTGGAAAGCGGTTTACGTTTAGACATTACAAACAGAAGCAATGTTTTTGTTTTGCCTCGTTTGTCATTATTGTATAAAATCAACGAAAAATTATCTTCACGATTTGGCGGTGGTTTAGGTTACAAATCACCAACCATTTTCTCGGAAGAAACCGAAGAAAAAGCATTTCAAAATATAAATTCACTTGATTTTTCAAAAATCAATCCTGAAAAATCGTATGGATTAAATGCTGATGTCAATTACAAAACTACCATTTTTGACGAAGTAAGTTTTGCCGTTAATCAAATGTTTTTTTACACCATTATCAAAAACCCGTTGGTCCTTAATCCAGTTCCATCGACGGTAAATTATGCCTTTGAAAATGCCAACGGAAATATAGAAACCAAAGGTTTTGAAACAAACGTAAAACTTCGTTTTGAGGATATTTCTTGTTACATTGGTTACACTTACATTGATGCACAAAGAAATTTTGATAATAATTCAACATTAAATCCATTAACGGCAAAACACAGAATAAATGCAAACTTAATGTATGAATGGGAAGAAAAATTGCGGATTGCTTACGAAGTTTTTTATGTTGGAAATCAGTATTTGACAAACAACGAAAAAGTTAGGGATTATTTGATTATGGGAGTGTCAGGAGAATACAAATTCAAGTATTTCAGCATATTTTTGAATCTTGAAAACTTTTTGGACAGCCGACAATCGAAATGGGAGAATATGTATTCGGGAACAATTCAAAATCCACAATTTAGAGAAGTTTATACTCCTACAGATGGATTTATATTAAACGGAGGAATTAAAATTAAGCTGTAAAAAAGCCAAATGAAAACAAAAATAATCACACGAACCGTCTGGATATTATCCATTGTCAGCTTATTTACTGATACAGCAAGTGAAATGCTGTACCCAATTATGCCAATTTATTTAAAAACAATCGGATTTTCTATTATTTTGATTGGTGTTTTGGAAGGTTTTGCCGAAGCTTTGGCAGGTTTAAGCAAAGGATATTTCGGGAAATTATCGGACAATTCCGGAAAACGAGTTCCGTTTGTTCAACTCGGTTATGCATTAAGCACTATTTCAAAACCAATGATGGCAGTTTTTACTTTTCCGCTTTGGATTTTCTTTGCACGAGCTATTGACCGCTTCGGGAAAGGAATTCGCACAGGTGCAAGAGATGCTATTTTATCGGATGAGGCAACTCCGGAAACAAAAGGAAAAATTTTTGGTTTTCATCGATCAATGGATACTTTTGGAGCAGTTATCGGGCCAGCATTGGCATTAGTGTATCTATACTTTTATCCACAGGATTACAAGACACTTTTTTATGTCGCTTTTATTCCTGGGCTACTTGCTGTATTGGCTTCCTTTTTTTTGAAAGACAAAACGAAAGTCCATCCAATAGAAAGAAAACCGACACCTTTTTTCTCCTTTCTAAATTATTGGAAAACAAGTCCATTACAGTATCGAAAATTACTAATCGGGTTACTGGCATTTACCTTATTCAACAGTTCCGATATTTTTTTATTGCTAAAAGCAAAACAGGTAGGATTAAATGATACAGCGGTAATCGGGATTTATATTTTTTACAATTTAGTTTATGCGCTTTGCGCATTTCCAGTAGGAATTTTTGCAGACAAAATAGGATTAAAGAAAATGTTTGTTTTTGGGCTTTCTTTATTTGCAATCGTATATTTTGGGATGGCTTTTAGTACGAATATTTATGCTATTGCAATGCTGTTCTTTATTTATGGAGTTTATGCAGCAGCAACTGAGGGGATTTCCAAAGCTTGGATTAGCAATATTTCCGACAGAAAAGATACTGCAACAGCAATCGGAACCTATTCAGGTTTTCAAAGTATTTGTACCATGTTAGCGAGTTCATTAGCAGGCTTAATTTGGTATCAATTTGGTGCAAATGCTACATTTATAATTACTGGAATAGCAACAGTTTTTATTAGCATTTACTTCTCATTTTTTGTAAAAAATAATAAAACCGAAAATTAAATCAACATAAAGAAAATAAAAGAACCTCGTTTGTCCCCAAGTTTAGGGGTTTTTAAGCGAGGTATATTTTTGATCTGACTTTTTGTGAATTTGTCGCCAATCTAATGCCGGTTTTTGTAATCTGGTTTTGAATTATAATAGACAAATATCTATTGCAGCAATTTTTATTTAAAATTCACTTCTCATTTATAGATTGCATCTTTTGTTTGTGTTTGGATTTTAAATTTATTTCTTAAATTCATCATATCCTCACTCATTTTTTTATCCAATATTTTAGCATAATGCTGAGTTGTCTGTATGTTTTTATGAAAAAGCATTTTACTTACGGTTTCAATGGGAACACCATTTGTTAGTGTTACGGACGTTGCAAATGTATGTCGTGCCATGTGAAAAGTTATTTCTTTTGAAATGTCGCATAAATCGCCAATTTCTTTAAGATCTCGATTCTGTCCCTTTCCAATTAAGATTGAATGAATAATTTGAAGTATGCACAAAAGAAAAAAGCCGATAAATCCTAAGATTTATCGGCTTTTGAAACCATTTGTTATTAAACTTGTGGGCGATGAGGGGTTCGAACCCCCGACCCCCTCGGTGTAAACGAGGTGCTCTGAACCAGCTGAGCTAATCGCCCTAATACAATTTGGTAATTTTCATTTCCTCATTGCGAGTGCAAATATACGTCTAGAAATCGTATTTGCAAATGAAATATTAAAAAAATAAAATAAAAAACAACAATAATTTTCTTTTACTCTCGCTAATAGCACTTTATATACAGGATGAAACCATACTATTTTTTTGTATTGAGTTGTTATAGTCTTACATTTGTGACATAAATTATACATAATGGCAAGGTTTAAAGAAAATGATTTACCAAAATCAAAAATTACTGCAAGTTCACTTACTAAAGCAACTCTAATATTTCAATATGCAGGAAATCATCGTTGGAAATTTTATGTTGGTTTAATATTTTTATTGTTAACAGGTGCAACCGCGCTGGCTTTTCCTAAATTAATGGGAATGCTTATCGATTGTGTAAAAAACAAAGATAATTCTCAGGCTAATTTTATTGCTTTGGGATTAATTGTTATTTTGTTTTTTCAATCTATTTTTTCGTTTTTCAGGTTGTCGTTATTTGTCAATTTTACAGAACATACTTTAGCTAATCTTAGGTTAGCGTTGTACAGTAATTTGGTTAAGTTACCTATGTCTTTCTTTTCACAAAAACGCGTAGGTGAATTAAATAGCCGTATAAGTTCTGATATAACCCAAATACAAGACACTTTAACTTCAACGATTGCAGAGTTTTTAAGACAATTTATTTTAATTATCGGTGGGGTTCTTTTGTTGGCTAATGAAAGTATCAAATTAACACTATTGATGTTGTCTGTTGTTCCTCTTGTGGCGATAGCTGCTGTTATTTTTGGCCGATTTATCAGAAAATATTCAAAAAATGTTCAAGATAAAGTTGCAGAAAGTCAGGTTATTGTTGAAGAAACCATGCAGGGAATTACTATTGTTAAGGCTTTTGCCAATGAATGGTATGAAATCGCTCGTTACAATGGTAAAATAAAAGAAGTGGTTAAAATAGCCATTAAAGGAGGAAAATACAGAGGATACTTTGCTTCATTTATTATTTTCTGTCTTTTTGGAGCCATTGTTGCCGTAGTTTGGTTTGGCGTTCGTTTAAGCATCCGCGGAGAAATGAGCGTAGGGCAACTAATTTCGTTTGTATTGTACTCCACTTTTGTGGGTGCTTCCTTTGGTGGAATCGCGGAACTTTATGCCCAAATCCAAAAAGCAATTGGTGCAACCGAACGTGTTTTTGAATTATTGGATGAAACTCCTGAAAAAATTAATTCAATCCAAAATGCATCCTCTGCACATAAAATAAAAGGGAATGTCACTTTCAAAAATGTAGCTTTCAGTTATCATTCTAGAAAAGAAATAAAAGTATTGAAAGATGTTAGTTTCACCGCTAATTATGGACAGAAAATAGCGATTGTAGGTCCAAGTGGAACAGGAAAATCGACTATCGCTTCGCTATTATTGCGTTTTTATAATATTGACGAAGGAGAAATATTGATCGATGGCAAAAATATCTATGATTATGATTTGGAAAATCTTCGAGGAAATATGAGTATTGTTCCGCAAGATGTTATTTTATTTGGTGGAACCATCAGAGAAAATATTGCTTACGGAAAACCAAATGCAACCGAAGAGGAAATTCTTATAGCGGCACAGCAAGCAAATGCCTATAATTTTATCGAAAGTTTTCCAGAAAAATTTGAAACAATAGTTGGTGAACGAGGAATTAAACTTTCGGGCGGACAAAGACAACGTATTGCCATTGCGAGAGCATTACTAAAAAATCCAAGTATTTTAATCCTGGATGAAGCAACATCTTCATTAGACAGTGAAAGTGAAAAACTAGTTCAGGAAGCACTTGAAATTCTGATGCAAGGAAGAACAAGTATCATTATTGCACACCGTCTTTCAACAATTCGTAGTGCTGATCAAATTTTAGTTCTTGACAGTGGAAAAATAGCTGAAAAGGGAACACATCAGGAATTAATTACTTTAGAGAATGGAATGTATAAAAATTTAAGTAATCTGCAGTTTAGCAATTCTTAGTATTCGTTACTAATTTGACATAAAAAAACTCCATTCAGCTTACAGAATGGAGTTTTTTTTATATGATAAAACTTAATGTTATTTCTCTTTTCTCCTGTTGCGTTCCGACTTAATCATTGACAATTCGCGACTAGTTTGTCCCGCTACTGAAGTATTTTCTTCCGCACGACGAATCAAGTATGGCATAACATCTTTTACAGGACCAAATGGCAAATATTTAGCCACATTATAACCGTGAGCGGCTAAATTATAACTAATATTATCACTCATTCCATATAGCTGACCAAACCAAATTCTGTCATCGTTGGTTTTTATGCCTTTTTCTTGCATCAATTCCATCAATTTGTAAGTGCTTAATTCATTATGAGTTCCTGCGAAAATAGCCATAGTATCTAAATGTTCAATCATATAACTAACTGCTGCATCATAATTTTCATCAGTATCTTCTTTCGAAGGACAAATTGGCGATGTATATCCTTTCTCATTAGCTCTTACAATTTCTTTTTCCATGTAAGCTCCACGAACCAATTTCATTCCTATGAAAAATCCTTCTTTTTTAGCAAGTTGATGTAATTTTTTCAAATAATCTAAACGATCCCAACGATACATTTGCAGCGTGTTAAAAACAATAGCCTTTTCTTTGTTGTATTTGCGCATCATATCAGTAACTAAATCATCGGCTGCATCTTGCATCCAACTTTCTTCGCCATCAATAAGAAGCGCTACATTTTTCGAATGGGCGTCTTTACAAACCATATCGAATCGCTCCACAACTCTATTCCACTCGGCTTGTTCTTCAATAGTTAAGGTTTGCTTTTCTCCTAATTTCTCGTACAGCTCAAATCGTCCAAAACCAGTTGGTTTAAAAACTGCAAAAGGAATCGCTTGGCGTTCTTTGGCAAATTCTATTGTTTTCAAAGTCATTTCGAGGGCTGCATCAAACTGTTCTTCTTCCTCTTTTCCTTCCACTGAATAATCCAACACCGAAGAAACACCTTTAGTATACATTTTATCAACTACAGAAAGACAGTCCACTTCATTTACCCCTCCACAAAAATGATCAAAAACAGTAGCGCGAATCAAACCTTCAACAGGAAGATTTGCTTTTAAAGCAAAATTAGTAACAGCTGTTCCTATTCGAACTAGCGGCTGATTGTCAATCATTTTAAAAAGAAAATAAGCTCTATCAAGTTCGGTGTCGCTTTTTAAAGCAAAGGCAACTTGTGTATTATCAAATATTTTTTCCATTATTTGTTATAATTTTTGTACAAATATAGAGAGAGTTTTGAATATTATTTACCAAAAATTACCTTATTTTGCGCTTTCAATTAATCAACAAAGATGCAAACAATTCAAGCCAACAATTACCCAATCTATTTCAACGAAAAAGGATATGAAGCACTTAACCTTTATCTAAAAGAAAATAAGTATTCCAATCTATTTATTATTGTAGATAGTAATACCAATGAGTTTTGTTTGCCAAAGTTTTTACCTTTTTTAGAAACGGAACTTACCATTGAAATCATCGAATTTGAAGCAGGCGAACAAAATAAAAACATTGAAACTTGTGTCCAAATTTGGAATGTGCTTACTGAGTTAGGTGCCGATAGAAAAAGCCTCGTCATTAATTTAGGTGGCGGTGTTGTTACTGATCTAGGTGGTTTTGTCGCTTCAACATTCAAACGAGGAGTTGATTTTGTTCATATTCCTACCACCCTACTATCAATGGTTGACGCTTCCGTTGGTGGAAAAAACGGGGTTGATTTAGGGAATTTAAAAAACCAAATCGGAGTTATTAATGTTCCTAAAATGGTTCTTATTGACACACAATATTTAGATACTTTACCACAAAATGAAATGCGCTCCGGACTCGCCGAAATGCTAAAACACGGATTGATATATGACAAAAACTATTGGGAGAAATTTTTAGATTTAAAAGCAATCGATTTTGCTGATTTTGATGAATTAATTTATCGTTCAGTCGAAATAAAAAATGAAATTGTTTCTCAAGATCCAACTGAAAAAAATATTCGTAAATCATTGAATTTTGGTCATACACTTGGTCATGCTATTGAAAGCTATTTTTTGGAGAATGAAAACAAGACGACCTTATTACATGGCGAAGCAATAGCTGTTGGAATGATTTTGGAAAGTTACATCTCTCTGCATAAAAAACTAATCAATCCAGAGGAATATACTCAAATAAAATCAGCCATTAAAAGCATTTATGACGACATTCTATTTGATAAAAATGATATAAAACCTATTCTGGAATTACTGATTCACGACAAAAAAAATGAGTATGGCAACATACAGTTCGCGCTAATAGAAGGAATAGGAAAAATCAAAATTAATCAATCTGTTGAAAATGAATTAATTCTTGAAGCCTTTCAGGATTATAAATCATAATTATATTTTTAATAAAAGGATTGCATTGCGTATATAATATTTTTTACATTTGCCACGATGAAAAAAAGTCAAAACAAAATAAATTATAGTTCCAATAAAAGCAGAAACAACATGTCTTTTCTAAGAATGTTGAAACGTTTTTATTCTATCAAAGGAAACTTTAGTTTTGATATTTTTCAATATTTGAAAGCAGATCATGAAAAGCTTCAAATTATTTATGCAAATATTCGGGTTTGAATTTTAGATTAGTTTATTTTTACATTACTTTCAATCTATTATATTAAATATCAAATGAATACAAAATATTCTGATTTAATAAATCAAACCTATTACTTCCCTCAAGAAGAGTTTACACTAAACAAAGATAATCTTCAGTTTCACAATATTGATTTGATGAAACTTGTTGAGAAGTACGGTACACCATTAAAGTTTACCTACCTGCCTCAAATTTCCAATAACATTAACAAAGCCAAAAGCTGGTTTCGTAAGTCAATGGAGAAAAATAAGTATGAGGCAAAATATTATTATTGTTATTGTACAAAAAGCTCCCATTTTGAATTCGTAATGAATGAAGCTTTCAAAAATAACATTCACATCGAAACTTCCTCCGCTTTTGATATCAATATTGTCGAAAATTTATTGGCAAACGGTAAAATCAATAAAAGCACTTATATAATCTGTAATGGTTTCAAAAGAGACCAGTACATTGAAAATATAGCCCGAATCATCAATAATGGACATAAAAATGCGATTCCAATTATTGATAATTATGAAGAGCTAGATCTCTTACAAGAACAAATTAAAGGAAAATTCAAAATCGGAATTCGTATTGCTGCCGAGGAAGAACCTAAATTTGAGTTCTACACTTCAAGGTTAGGAATTGGATACAAAAACATTGTAAATTTTTACAAAAAGCAGATTCAGGAAAATAAAAAATTGGAACTTAAAATGTTGCACTTTTTTATTAATACGGGAATAAATGACAATGCTTACTATTGGAATGAATTAGTAAAATGTATCAAAGTTTACATTGCATTAAAAAAAGAATGTCCTAGTCTTGATGGATTAAATATTGGTGGTGGTTTTCCTATCAAAAATTCATTGGCATTTGAGTATGATTATCAATATATGATTGACGAAATTATCAATCAGATAAAAATTGCCTGTGATGAAGCCGAAGTTGATGTTCCAAATATTTTTACAGAGTTTGGTTCTTTTACAGTGGGAGAAAGTGGCGGTGCTATTTATCAGATATTGTATCAAAAACAACAAAATGACAGAGAGAAATGGAACATGATTGATTCCTCTTTTATTACAACTTTACCTGATACTTGGGCAATTAACAAGCGTTTCATTATGTTGGCTGTCAACCGCTGGAATGAAACATACGAAAGAGTACTGTTGGGCGGAATGACATGTGATAGTGATGATTATTACAATTCAGAACAAAATATGAATGCCATTTATTTACCAAAATACAACAAGGAAAAACCATTATATATTGGTTTTTTCAACACAGGAGCCTATCAGGAAACTATAGGTGGATATGGAGGTTTACACCACTGTCTTATTCCTCAGCCCAAACATATTTTAATTGATCGCGATGAAAATGGAATTTTGGCAACTGAAGTGTTTTCAGAACAACAAACATCCGAAGATGTGCTAAAAATTTTAGGTTACGATAAAAAATAAATAATTAAATACACAATTAGTCAATTTAAAAATTCATTATATTTGAATATACGCATAGATTCAAATATATAGAACTTTTAAATATTTAAATCCAATAAAATGAGTAAAGGACCTATCAGTCAGTTTATTGAAAAGCATTATTTGCATTTCAATTCTGCATCTTTAGTTGATGCTGCAAAAGCATACGAACAACAATTAGCAAATGGTGCCAAAATGATGGTGAGTATGGCTGGTGCAATGAGTACAGCCGAAATTGGAAAGATATTTTCTGAAATAATTCGTCAGGATAAAGTTCATATTATTTCTTGTACAGGTGCAAATCTTGAAGAAGACATCATGAATTTAGTAGCTCATTCACATTACGAAAGAGTGCCGAATTACAGAGATCTGACTCCACAAGATGAGTGGGATTTATTAGAAAGAGGATTAAACAGAGTTACAGATACTTGTATTCCGGAACATGAGGCTTTCCGACGTTTGCAAAAACATATTTACAAAATATGGAAAGATGCTGATGACAAAGGGGAAAGATATTTTCCGCATGAATTTATGTACAAAATGTTACTTTCTGGAGTTCTTGAGGAATATTACGAAATTGACTTGAAAGACAGCTGGATGTATGCAGCAGCTGAGAAGAACTTACCTATTATTGTACCAGGATGGGAAGACAGTACAATGGGAAATATTTTTGCATCTTATGTAATCAAAGGCGATTTGAAAGCATCTACAATGAAATCCGGTATTGAATATATGGTTTTCTTATCAGATTGGTATCCTAAAAACAGTACTAATGGTGTTGGTTTCTTTCAAATTGGTGGAGGAATTGCTGGAGATTTTCCAATATGTGTTGTTCCAATGTTGTACCAAGATATGGAAATGCATGACATTCCGTTTTGGAGTTACTTTTGTCAGATTTCAGATTCAACAACGAGTTATGGTTCGTATTCTGGGGCGGTACCGAATGAAAAAATTACTTGGGGTAAATTAGATATCAAAACTCCAAAGTTTATTATTGAGTCCGATGCTACTATTGTAGCACCTTTAATTTTCGCTTATTTATTAGATTTATAGAATAACTTTATGAAAAGAGTAATTGTAGATTACGCAAAACTTACCAATGAAATTTTAAATCTTTTAGTTGAAAAGTTTCCTGATGGTTATGATGATTCGAACATTGTACGTTTTAGAAATGCTAAAAACGAATTAATTGAAGCAGTAGAAGTGCGAACTGAAGATACTATTTATTTAGTAAAAGTTAGTACAAAACTCGCTGACAGAATTGAAAATTATGATGAAGATGATGAAATTGATAGCGTTGTAGAGCCAATTAGCGGAATTGAACTTGACGACGATGATGCAATTGAAGATGATGACGATGACGATGATAATCTAGACAAACCAGATACTGATTCAGAAGATGGAGACGACGATGATGATGATGAAAAAGTATTATCAGATGAATTTGAAGACGAAGACGAGGATTAACACTCCCCTGTTGCAATAAACATAAAAGGAACTCTCCATGAGTTCCTTTTTTTTTAATTTAGATCAAAATACAAAGCCAAAATGACAACGTCTATTTTACACGCCACGCTTAAAGAAAACTTTGGTTTTGAAAAATTCAGACCCAATCAGGAAGACATTATAAATTGTATTCTCGCTGGCCACGATACATTGGCAATTATGCCTACTGGCGGAGGAAAATCAATCTGTTTTCAACTACCCGCATTAATCTTACCCGGAATTACAATCGTAATCTCGCCTTTAATTGCTTTGATGAAAGATCAGGTCGATAGTTTGAAAGCAAATGGTATTCAAGCCTGTTTTATTAACAGTAGTCAAACGGAAGACGAACGCCAATTTTATATTGAAAGCTTAAAATCAAACGAAATAAAATTAGTCTACATTGCACCAGAAAGTTTGTCCTATCTGGACAATATTTTCAATAGTCTAAGCATAAGCCTTATTGCTATAGACGAAGCGCATTGCATCTCGGCTTGGGGACATGACTTTAGGCCTGCCTATACTAATTTAGGTTATCTAAAAAAACGCTTCCCTTCTACTCCAATCTTAGCTTTAACTGCAACTGCGGACAAAGCTACACGTAAGGATATTAGCGATCAATTAAACTTAGTAAATCCTAAAACTTTCGTAGCTTCTTTTGACAGAAAAAATTTAAGTTTAGAAGTGCGTCCCGCTTTAGACAGAGTCAAACAAATTATAGATTTTATAAAAGAAAAACCAAATGAGTCAGGTATTGTTTATTGCCTAAGCCGTAAAACAACCGAAGAACTTGCCGAGAAGCTACAGAAAATTGGTATCAATGCAAAAGCATATCATGCAGGTTTAGATAATAAAATCCGTTCAAAAACCCAAGATGAATTTATCAACGATGATTGCCAGGTGGTTTGTGCTACAATAGCATTTGGAATGGGAATCGATAAATCGAATGTGCGCTGGGTTATTCATTATAATTTACCAAAAAACATAGAAGGATACTATCAGGAAATTGGTCGTGCCGGTCGGGATGGATTACCTTCAGAAACAGTTTTATTCGAAAGTTATGGCGATGTAATTCAACTTCAAAAATTTGCCTCACAAGGCTTAAATGCTGAGGTACAACTGGCAAAATTGGAAAGAATGAAGCAATATGCCGATGCTTTGAGTTGTCGAAGAAAAATATTGCTTTCTTATTTCGGGGAATTGGTTACCGAAAATTGCGGTAATTGTGACATTTGCAAAAATCCGCCTGCCTTTTTTGACGGAACCATTATTGCCCAAAAGGCATTATCGGCAATTATTCGTTTACAGGAAAACGAATCTTTGCCTATAATTGTCGATTTTCTGAGAGGCTCCAAAAACGCTTATATTTTCGAAAAAGGATACCAAAATCTGAAAACTTATGCCGTGGGTAGCGATATCTCTTGGCACGACTGGAATCAATACATTATTCAGTTAATAAATCAAGGGATTTGTGAAATTGCTTTCCACCAACAAAATAAAATCCGACTAACCTCCTTAGCCGCTGAAGTCCTATTTGAAGGTGAAAAAGTGCAATTGACAACTGTTCAGAAAATCAATATTGATAAATCCGAAATCCAGGAAGTTAAAAGCAAAGCTGTTGCCAATTCTCTTTTTGAAACTCTTAGAAAATTACGCTACGAAATTTCAAAAGAAGAAAACGTTCCTGCTTATGTCATTTTCAGTGACGCCGCTTTACGCCAAATGGAAACCGAAAGACCAATGAGCGAGGAAGAATTAATAGCAATTGACGGAGTTGGGAAAGCAAAATTAGAAAAATACGGAGACGCATTCATAAAAGCCATTATTGATTTTCAGAAATCTAAAAATAATAAGAAAAAGAAAGAAGCAACAACCTACAAAGAAACGTTGCTTTTATTCCACGATGGTTTTTCTGCAGCGGAGATTGCGGCCAAAAGAAAATTAGGAATAACTACAATCATTTCTCACTTAGCCAAATTATGTGTGGATGGACATGAAATCGATTTAAGTGGGTTTGTGTCATTGGATGAAGTTTCGAAAATTACAAAAGCGCAAATCAAACTAGAATTCCCTACTACTTTAAAACCTTATTTTGATTTTTTTGAAGAACAGATAACCTATGATAAAATCCGAATAGGTTTAGCCATAATTGAAAAAGAAAAAAGCAATTTAAAATTAACATGATAAATTCATTCCCTCCTTTTGTTAATTCTTCGACTGAAATTTTGATTTTGGGAACTATACCTGGAGTAGCTTCTCTTGCCAAACAGGAATATTATGCTCATCAAAGAAATCATTTCTGGAAAATCATTTATACCCTTTTAAATAATTTACCTGTTTCTGAAGTTTTTGAAGAAAAGATAAAATTACTTCAAACGAATAAAATCGGTCTTTGGGACGTGCTCGAAAACTGTGAAAGAAAAGGAAGTCTTGACATTCATATTAAAAATCAAGCAGAAAATGATTTTAAAACGTTGTTTAAAGAATTTCCTGCGATTACTAAAATCGTCTTTAATGGAAAAGAAGCTCATAAATACTTTTTGAAAAAATTTGGACAAATAGAAGGCATTACTTACTATGTAATGCCTTCTACAAGTCCTGCCAATACGGTGTCTTTTGAAAATAAATTGAAAATTTGGTCCACATTTTTAGACTAAACTACAAATACCTTTCTTGAAAAACTTTTTGATGATGTTTTTGATGTCCAATAATAATAAAACCAATAGCTCGGACAGAAACAGCTGCATTAGAAGCTATCCCCATTCTTTTTAATTGCTCTTCTGAGAAACTTTTGAAAAGCAACAAAGTAGCGTGCCTTACTGCAGAAAATTCAGTTAATAAATCTTGAATACCTCTAGCATTAGCATTTGTATTATCTACATAGTCGTTCTCCTCAAAACCGGGTAAGGGTGTTTTATCGTTTCTTGAAATCCGAAGGGCACGATAACTAAAAACACGTTCGGCATCAATAAGATGCTGAATAATATCCTTAATTGTCCACTTACCCTCGGCGTATCTATAATCAAATTTATCCATTGGAATATTCTGCACAAATTTGATAAAATCATGCAGACAAATTTCCAATTCTTCAATTAAAATTACATTATCTAAAGCATTAATATAAGGAGAGTAAAATGCGGCATATTCGTTTACCGGTAATTGATTTGATTCCATATTTTTTTATTAAGCTGAATTTCTACTCGCATTTGTATTTCCAAAAAGAGAACGTGTTACAATTTTTTCATACACTTTAATCAATTCTAAATCTGGTTTTTCCTCTTTATTAATTTCATTGATTCTCAATAAAGCATATTGTTGTATTGTTAACAATGGCAATACAATATGCTCCCTAATGTCAATAGAAGCTTTACCATCAGGATAATTTTCCATAAGTGTTTTATGACCTGCAATTTTCAACAATAATCTTTTCGTTTCTAGAAATTCATCATAAATAATTTGCCAGAATTCTCCAAATTCAGGATCCTTTTTCATGTACGCCGTCAATGGGAAAAATGATTTAGCCAATGACATCATACTGTTTTCGAGCAGCGTTTTAAAGAACAATGAATTATCATAAACACTTTGTATTTTATCCCACTGATTTGTATCTTCAAAATGTTTCAATGCTGTACCCACTCCAAAGAAACCAGGAACATTTTGCTTTAATTGACTCCAAGATCCGACAAAAGGTATCGCACGTAAATCAGCAAAATCCAATTGCTCTGATTTACTTCTTTTTGAAGGTCGGCTACCAATATTAGTTTTAGCATAATATTTTAAAGTACTCATTTGTTCCAAATAAGGAATAAATTTAGGATGATTCTTAAAACTCAAGTATTTTTCATATCCTAGTTCAGCCAGTTGGTCTAAAATTTCTTTTTCATTTATTGTCAACTCATTTTGACCTTTACTAAAAACCTGATTAGTAGCTCCTGCACTTAATAGGTTCTCTAGATTATAACGACAAGAATCCAAAGTACCAAAATTTGAACTTATCGTCTGTCCCTGTACCGTAACCTGAATTTCATTATTTTCAATATTTGGTCCTAGTGAAGCATAAAATTTATGTGTTTTTCCACCGCCACGAGCTGGAGGACCACCGCGACCATCAAAGAAAATTGCCTTTATACCATATTTCCTAGAGATTTCAGTAAGTTCTTCTTTAGCCTTGTAAATACTCCAGTTTGCCATCAAATAACCACCGTCTTTCGTACCATCAGAAAAACCAAGCATTATCGTTTGCTTGTTATTTCTGTTTTTAAGGTGAACAGCATAAGCAGGATTAGTATATAATTTTTCCATAATTACATGCGCATTCTGTAAATCATCAACAGATTCAAAAAGAGGAATGATATCTACCGTAGGGTTTTCCCAATTGCTCAATTTAAAAAGAGCAAAGGTTTCCATAACATTAAGCGCGCTTTCATTGTTACTGATAATATAACGGTTTGCACCAAATTCCCCATTCTTTTCCTGTATCGTTTTTATGGCCTGGATAGACTCGATAGTAGAACGTGTCATTTCATTGTCGAATACATTCGAATCAAGATTACCACTAATAGTAGAAACCACTGCAAATTTTTCTGCCTCTGTTAATTGAAAATAGTTCTCCGGAAAAACGGAAGAATCATAATTCAAATAATATTTTACGACATCATTAAACACGGCATCGTGTATTTTACTATTTTGACGTATGTCTAAAGAAGCAAAATGGAAACCAAATAAATTCACTTTAACAAGAAGAGCATCAACTTCGTCTAAATATAAAGATTGATGTTGATCTATAATAATTTGTTTAACTTTATTTAATTGAGATTTAAATTCATTCAAAGTGATAAAAATTTCACCTTTAGAATAAAATACTGATCTATAAAGTTTATATTCAAGTTCAGATATCAAAACATCTACACCTGAAAAAGTTAACTTTCTTTTTAAATTTCTAATTTCAATGTAATAGCATTTTAATATTGACGTTCTCAAACGTTCTGCAACTTTCAAAGTAATTTCTGTAGTTACAAATGGGTTACCATCGCGATCTCCACCTGGCCAAAAACCCAGTTGAATTAATGGGTTATTAATTGACTTTCCATGAAAAATATTCTTCTGAAGGTATTGCACCATTTCGCCAGAAGTTTCATAAAATACATTTTCAAGATACCAAATCAAGCTGACCGCTTCATCAAAAGGATTTGGCTTTTCATTTTGAATAAAAGGAGTTTTTCCTAATTGAGCCAGTAACTGTTTAATGTCCAGTAAGTTGTTTTTTCGGATTGCATCCGTTAGATCATTGATAATTCCCAGAACAGCTCCCGGATAAAACTGCGTAGGATGTGCAGTCAAAACCGTTCTTATATTAAAGTTCTCTAAAAACTCAATCAGTTCTTCTTCTTTATCTTTAGCCTCTGATTTCTCTTTAATATCCCTCAAAGAACCTCTTCCTTCCATATTATTAACGGCCGGAAATGCAGCATCTTCGATAGCATCAAATAAAACTATCTGGCGTTCAATGTATTGAATAAAACGAAACATCAAATCAATTTTGTCTGTTTCTGAAGCGTTATGCAAATATCTTTTAGCAAAAAAATCCACAATCTCTTTAGGAGTCTCTTGTTTTTTAAAACCAGTATCGCAAACATCTGTAAATAAAGGAAGTAAAACACCTGTATTATCAATGGAGTCAAAAGGCAATGTTATAAAAACACTATTATAAATGTGGTATTTCGAAAGAACGTCTTGATTGAAACGTTCTATTTTTGGTAGTGTGTACATAATTTAGTTGTGGTTGGTTTAATAGGAAAATTTGTTATAAAAAAAACCTCAAGAATTAACTTGAGGTTATATTTTAAAATATAGCATTCAAGATTAATTACATATTTTTAAAAATAGTATGCATTAACCGCTTCTTATCATTAATACTCTCTTCAAGAGAAATCATAGTTTCAGTTCTGTAAACACCATCAATATCATCAATCATAAAGATTACATCTTTAGCGTGTTTGGTATCTTTAGCTCTAATTTTACAGAAAATATTAAACTTACCGGTTGTTACAGAAGCAACAGTCACGTAAGGAATCTCATTAATTCTTTCTAAAACAAACTTCGTTTGAGATGTATTATTAAGAAAAACACCAACGTAAGCAATAAAAGAATACCCTAACTTATCATAATCAAGAACTAAAGAAGATCCCATTATAATTCCTGCATCTTCCATTTTTTTAACTCTGACATGCACTGTTCCAGCTGAAATAAGCAATTTTTTTGCGATATCCGTGAATGGAACTCTCGTGTTGTCTATTAACATATCTAATATCTGGTGATCTACTTCATCTAAACGAAACTTACTCATAATTCTTTAATTTTTATTACTAATAACTCTTACAAAGTATAAAAATATACATAAAAAACAACAAAATGACATTAATATTATATTTTTATCATTCCGTTAACAAATTTTATATCATTATCTAAATAAAAATCAGCTTTTTGATTTAATTTCGGAAATCCATTATAGTCATCTTTATATACTGCATCTTTAGCATCAAATTCACAATGACCAAAATAATTTTCTAATTCCCCTACTTGTATTATGTAGGCATTAAAACAAATCTCATTTTCAATTAATTCTTCTTTGTATTGTGATGCAAAATTGGTGATTATTTCGATACCATCATAATTTATCTTGATATTTTTATACATAAAATCATAAAAAATGACTTTATTTTGAGGAATATTCAAATATTTGTCAATTCCATTGCTAACTATATCGTTTTCGCTAAGTATCGTAAAACTGGAAACTAACGCCATAAAAACATATTTTCGTGTTTCTTCTCTTTGATAATCACTTTGAAAATGCCCCGCTTCAAACAATAAAGTAGGGACGCCTAAAAATTGAAAAGTATCTCCTATACAATTAATATTAAAAGAATCATCAAAACGCCCTATCTGACCCGGCAAATATTGTTGCAAAACATCATTTATTCCAGCAATCAAGTTAATTGCCTTTAATCTTGATTCATTTATTTCACGTTCCTCATTGTAAGAAGGCGCTAAAAAAGATAAGGTCGCCGGTTTACCCGTATCACTAACACCAAAGATAGTACGCTGATCATGAAGGTTAAAACAATAATGAGGAGCGAAATCTTCGAAAACAGCTCTTAAAACCTTGCTTTCGGGCTGAGATAGATTTTGAGAATCTCTATTTAAATCAACTTTATTCGCATTTTCTCTAGTGTACAACTTGGCTCCATCTGGATTCAACATTGGAATACAGCAAAAAGTGAATGCTTCCAGTAATTTTTTTGCTAATTCAGAATCGCTGTTTAGTACATTTAAAAAATCAAAAAGTGCTTTAGTTGTCGTGCCTTCGTTTCCATGCATTTGTGACCAAAGAAAAACTTTGGTTTTTCCAACCCCAATTTGATAAGTATAAATTGGTTTTTCAAGCACTGATTCACCAACAATTTTAAGCTGATTTTTAGTGCTTAATTTCTGCAATAAAGGTTCAATTGAATCTAAAGTAATATAACGACCTTGTATAGATTCTTCTTTAAATTCTGTAAATAATTCTTCTAAATTCATACTGTATTATTGATTTACAAAAGTAAACATCTTTATATTTACATTTGTAAACAATGGTTTTTTGTTTTATTTTAAATATGTAAACACTTTTGATGGGTTACGTAGCTTATTCAAACCCATTGCAAATGACAATTGTTATCTTTTTAATTTTTATATTATTAATAATTAATTATCAGCAGTTTAAATAACTCTAGCTGCATTATAACTTTACATCTATTACATTAAAAACATTACTTTATACTTGTAATTTTGGGGGTTTGGTTTATTTTGATTACATTTGTAAATAGCTTATTTTTAAATATAATTTACAATGGTAAACATAGAGGATTTTATAAAAAGATTAGAAATAATACTGGATTATTATAGCATAAACGCTTCTTCATTTGCCGATAAAATTGGGGTACAACGCTCTAGTTTGTCTCACCTTCTTTCAGGCAGAAACAAACCAAGTTTGGATTTTATTCTTAAAATTTTAGAGGTATTTCCGGAAGTAGATCTTTATTGGATTTTGAACGGAAAAGGAACATTTCCAAAAAATGCCATTGCTATTGAAAAGAGAGAAAATCAAACGGAGGAAGTTTTTAAACAAAACATCCCTACATCTTTGAAAGAAGAAAATATTTCAAAAAACTTATTTTCTGAAATACAAAATCCAATACATCAAAATGCATTGGAAACACAAAAAATGGAAAATAAAAATATACCTAAAGAAGCATTTTCGGGCGAAGTGGAAAAAATTGTTTTCTTTTATAAAAATGGAACGTTTAAAGTATTTAACCCAAATTAAAGAATTTGTCTTTTTATTTTAAACTTAAACTTATACTTTAAATCCTTTTTCAGGAACTTTGCCAAGTACACCGATAAAATGTTTATTTAAAATAAGTAGGTCTTCCTCTAGATTACCAGTAGGCATTAACGGCTTTCCCAAATTAACTACTTTTTTACCAAAATCAAAAGCAACTGGAATTATAGGAACATTTGCTTTTAATGCAATATAATAGAAACCTGTTTTTAATGCATCTGTTTTTTTTCGGGTTCCTTCAGGAAGGACGGCAAGTCTGAACGTTTCTTTTCTTTGAAAAATAGCGGCAATAGAATCTACTTTATTCAATCCTCCTGCTCGATCTAAAGGCTCTCCTCCCATGTAGCGAAAATAAAACCCTAATGGAAAACGGAACAATTCTTTTTTACCCACCCAATTCATCTCTAATCCTGTAATTCCTCTGGTGAAAATTCCCAAATAAAAATCATGAGCACTGGTATGCGGCATCACCATCATTACACATTTCTGTATAGCAGGATCTATTGAACCCTTAATTTTCCAACCCATAAGCCTGAAAAATATCCATTTATATATTTGTTTCTTCATTCTTTCGTTCTTTCGTACAAAATAAATAATTTAAATCTTATTTTTGAGTAAAACCGTCACTTATGATTAAAAAACTTTTCAGTTATCTTATTCCCGTAAAAATTTATGAGGCAAAATCAGCTCTGAGTAAATCTATAGAAGTTACTTGGGCAAACGGTGAGCTGGTTTTAGATTCAGAAAATACTAATTATTCGTACGGCAGTTTGCAACGCATTTTAAAAGTTGGTTTGAAAAACATTGGTTATAAAAAAATAATCGCCATGGATTCCATTTTAGTTTTGGGTGTCGCAGGTGGTAGCGTTATAAAAACTTTGGTGGATGAAATTAAATTTGAAGGAAAAATAACGGGTGTTGAACTTGATTCTGAAATAATCAAAGTGGCTAACAAATATTTCAAGCTGAATGAAATTAAAAATCTGGAAGTTGTTATTGGAGACGCATTTGAATTTGTTTTAAAAACCAAAGATAGATACGATTTAATAATCATAGACATTTTTCAGGATATTACTATGCCCAACTTTTTATTTGAAACTTTCTTTATCAATCGAATTTGTTACCTTTTAAAAAATAAAGGGTTCGTACTTTTCAATACCATGATTCTGAATGAAAGTCAAAATATAAGAAATAAAAAATACTTGACTGATTTTAACGAGCACCAATTCAAAATCAGAACTATTCCAAGAATAGAAGTTCACAATGAATTGATTGTAATAGAAAAAATGGTGTAATAAAAGTTTGCCCCGCGCTTTTAAAGTTCCGCAAATTATTTTGTACATTTAGATAGGATTTCCTAAACAATAATTCAGTGAAAAAAATCATAAAAAAATTGCTGTTGGGAAATATTTCCAAGGTTGCCCCTCCAGAATTTAATCCTGTTGAGAAGCGCATTCAAAATATAAAAGCCATTTGGAACAACGACCATCAGGATGATAATGGAATAGAAAAAATGGTTCGTTTATTTCTTTCCTCTTCTCAGTTGCTCTTCCCAGGAATTTACATCAAATATTTTGCTTTCAAAAGAGGTCCTGAATATGAAGATTTGGCAGTCGATTTTTATGTTTTGCTTAAAGTCACATTCCCTTTAGTGCTTTTAGTAAGCGGTTTACACAACAACCCATTTCTTGTTGCACTTTTAGTTTATGTTTTACTGGAAACAATCTTGTATATACCAACATTGATTTTCGCTTCCGACTTATTTTCAAAACCACGATCTTATAAAAGATCCATGTTATTGCTGTTCCTTAACTATCTGGAAATTGTTTTTGCATACGCCGTTTTGTATTCTTGTGACAGTTATTTGAATAAACCTTTTAGCAACTGGTTTGATGCTGTTTATTTCAGTATCATAACTTCATCATCAATTGGGTATGGAGATTTCTATCCGGTAACTACGCAAGGTAAATTTTTAGTAAGTACACAAGCCTTACTTTTTTTATTTTTTGTAGTGTTATTTTTAAATTTTTTCTCCACCAAAATAAAATCAAAAGGGTATTTTGAGCAAGAAAATGAAAATTAATTTACAACATCTTTCTTGCTTTTTCTAAATCTTCTGGAGTGTCAATTCCAATTCCGATATGAGTGGTTTCGACCATTTTGATGCGTTTTCCAAATTCCAGATAACGCAATTGCTCCAGTTTTTCGGATGCTTCCAAAGATTTCATTGGTAAATGATAAAAATCTAATAATGCCTGTTTTCTAAAAGCATAAATCCCGATGTGTTGAAAATAACGAACACCTACATTCTTCTCTCTTGCATATGGAATTACCGAACGCGAAAAGTACAACGCAAATTCGTTTTGATCCACGACCACTTTTACATTGTTAGGATTATGGATTTCATCATCATTTTTTATTTCGCGCATCAAAGAAGCCAAATCAACTTGTTGAGTCGAATCATGTCTGAAAATTTCAATAAGCTTTGCTAAAGGTTCCGCATCTATAAAAGGTTCGTCTCCCTGCACATTGACCACAACAGACACATCCAAATGTTCAATCGCTTCCGCAATTCGATCACTTCCTGATTCGTGTTCCTTGATGCTCCTAATGGCTTTTCCACCATTAGAAATAATTTCTTCATAAATTATATCCGAATCTGTTACCACAAAAACATCATCAAACAATTGTGTGTTTATGGCAGCTTCATAGGTTCTTAAAATCACGGTTTTGCCTCCCAAATCCTGCATCAGTTTAGCGGGAAATCGTGTGGAAGCGTATCGGGCGGGAATGACGGCTATTATTTTCATTTTTATGTTTTTTTAATTTGTCACGAAGACAGTAAGTCGCAAAGTTTTATTTTAAATTGCTGGTGCGAACGTCCCGCTCGTATCTAACACAAATATATTAATTGTAATTTTATTATGGTCACGAGCGGGACGCTCGCGCTAGCTGAAGTTTTTAATTTTTGCTAGAAAATAGCAAAGTATTATTCATTTAATTTTCATCTTTCATAGAGTCCCAAAAATCAGCATCAAGTTTTTTTATTTCGATTGTTTGTTCAACTTGCATTCCAAGACTATAATCATAAATATATTCTGCTAATTGTTTTCCATCAATTAGAACTATCGTTGTTGATCCATTCAAATTATTCACATATTCCATTGCTCCTTTCGAATAATAAGAAGTTGTTATGAATACACCTTTATTTGATTGAGCTACAGCTAAAGCACCGACAAATTTTTGAATTTCTTCTCTTCCAATACAACTATCCATTTTATATCTTTTAGCTTGAATATGTATTCTCCCAAGTCCAAGAACGTCCTCTTTAATAATACCGTCAATTCCTCCATCGTTCGATACTTTAGTTACTAAACCAGAATTTTCAATTTCTCCACCATATCCCATTTTTTGCAAAAGCAGCACTACTAATTTTTCAAATGAAGTTGGTGTCTTTGTCAAAATTGTATTTAAAATATCCGAATAAACAGAGTTACGAATATTGGAAAAAGATGAATATAGTCTTTCTTGAGGTGTTAATTCCGAAGCAATTTCTTCAACATTAATTTGCTCTTCTGTTGACTTCTTTTTTGTCCTATTTGGTTCTCTTTTTTCTAATTGTTTTTCTATAAATAAATCAACATTTTCAGGCGTTTTAAGTAAATCAATTCCCTTTTGGTTAATCTTAAATATTCCTCGTTTTGGTTTATCTAAAAGACCACCCATATTCAAATAACTCAACGCCCAAGAAATTCTGTCATAAAAAATATGTCCATTCCCAGAAGGATACATTTCATTAATTTCCTCTTCTGAAAGATTGAAATATTTAGAAAGTGGTTCGATAAAATCTCTAAGTTTCATCTCACTGTTTTTCAACAATAGTTCCATTGCAGGAACTCTAATTTCATCGTGTTTTGGTATAGCCATTTTTGACTTTTTAATTTAATTCAATCCTCCAAATATAAGATTTATTTCACAAAATCATTCTATACAATCTTCACTGAAGTCATACTCAAAGAACCACCCAATAACTTATCATTAAATAAACTCAATTCCTCTGTTTTTCCTTTTAAACCCAAAGTGTAAATCAAAGGCAAATAATGTTCTGGCGTAGGAATCGCTAATTGAAACGCTTTGCTTTGTTTTTCAAAATCTATCAATGGTTGGAAATTCCCGTCCAGTAAATAATTATTGACTGTTTCCCTTGCCTCAATAGCCCAATCGTAACCGTAATTGTCTTTTTCAAAATTTTGAAAATCTACTAATCTCAAATTATGAACGATATTTCCACTGCCTACAATAAGGATTCCTTTAGTACGCAACGCACTTAGTTTCTGAGCCAAATCAAAATGGTATTGCCCTGATTTAGTATAATCAATACTCAACTGAATCACAGGAACATTGGCTTCGGGATATAAATGCTTGATTACACTCCAAGCGCCGTGATCTAAGCCCCAATGTTCGTCTAGTTCGACTTCCGTTGGTAGCAGTAATTCTTTAGTTTCTAAAGCTAATTCGGGACTTCCTTTTGCAGGATATTCCACATCAAATAACGCTTGCGGGAAACCTCCAAAATCATGAATCGTTCGGGGCATTTCCATTGCGGTAACTTTGGTTCCATTGGTAAACCAGTGCGCCGAAATACACAAAATGGCGTTCGGCTGCGGCAACGTTTTAGCCAAGTTCCTAAAACCGGTAACAAACTGATTTTCCTCAATAGCGTTCATCGGACTTCCGTGTCCCAAAAACAGCACCGGCATTTTTTCGGTATTCGAAAAAGAACCTGATATTTTATGCAAGTCGTTTAGTGCGTTCATGATAAATATTTTTTTACCATTAAGAAATTAAGGCTTAGGTTTTCTTAATAAAGCTTAATTTCTTAATGGTTTAAATTTTGAAATTTATTCTTCAAAACTTTCGTCCTTAAAACCTATCAAATATAATTTATTTTTTGCTCTGGTCATAGCGGTGTACAACCATCGGATGTAATCTCTATTAATTCCATCCGGCAAATACGGCTGTTCTATAAAAACCGTATTCCACTGACCACCTTGGGACTTATGACAGGTTATTGCATACGAAAATTTAACCTGCAAGCCGTTGAAATATTCATTGGCTTTCACTTTCTGGAACTTATTATATTTGGTTTCTCCTTCATAATCTTTCAAAACTTCCTGATACAATCTATTCGATTCTTCATAGGTCAAAGAAGGGGATTCGCTTTTTATGGTATCCAATAATAAAACGGTTTCAAACGGAATCTGGCTTGGATAATCGACCATTCGTATTTTTACTTTGGCAAACTTAAAACCATATAATTCTTTAATATTAAAAATTTCCAACACTTCAATAATATCACCATTGGCAATAAAACCTGCTTCGTCAGAATCTTTCAACCAAAAATAATTGTTCTTTACCACCATCAGGAAATCGCCGGTAGATAATTCACTTTCTTTATCGAGGATCTTGGTTCGGATTTGTTCATTATATTGATTCGCCCTTTTATTCGAACGAACAATAAACGCGGTGTCTTCTATACTGTAATTACTGTACGCCGAATTAATCGCATCCTGTATATCATATCCATCAGTAAGTCGAACGATATCTTTGAATTTTCGAACATTAAATTTGAATTCCGTGATAAACGAATCTTTCAATAATTCCCGAAGTTCGGTGGCATTATGCAAAATCCCCGAATTTTCTTCCTGACGCATTACTTCATCAAGTTCGATATGTTCCACTTCTTTATCGTAATTTATGCCTAAAGTTTGAATATCTAAAGCAGGACTAATATCTAAATTCACCGGAGGCAACTGAGCGGTATCTCCCAATAAAATCATCTTACAATTAGTTCCTGAATACACGTATGAAATCAAATCGTCTAATAAAGAACCGTTTTCGTATAATTTAGAATCGGAATTCGTATCTGAAATCATCGAGGCTTCATCGACGATAAAAATCGTGTTCTTGTGTTTGTTTTGCTGTAACGTAAACGAAACGCCGCCACCCGAAGATTTCTTGGGAAAATATATTTTTTTATGAATCGTAAAAGCGGGTTTATTCGAATAATTGGCAATTACTTTAGCCGCACGACCTGTTGGCGCAAGCAAAACATACTTCTTATTAATGTCGCCCAGATTATTTACAATCGTAGAAATCACGGTTGTTTTACCAGTTCCTGCATATCCTTTTAGTACAAAAATGGTTCTATTATCGGGCTCCGTTAAAAAAATAGCAATTTTTTGAAAAAAAATATCCTGTTTGTAGGTGGGTTGAAAAGGGAATTTTTTCTGTAAAAGACTGTAAAACAAGGAGGAATTCATGTGAAGTGGATTGCTATAAATGAACATCAAATATAAGTATGAAAATCGAGGGAATCGCATAAATTGACATTAGAATAAAAAAAAATTGTAAGTTTGTCAACGCTTTTACTCCTTTCAAGTTTCTAATGAAGAAATGGAATATAAATCCAGATATGTCAACACAAAATACAAACATAACCGAGAAGGTATATAAAAAACTTTCCATTCAGGTTTCCCTGACTGGGCTTTCGTTTTGCTGCTTTGATACGCTGAATGATACGGTTATTTCCTTTAATGAAGTGCATTTTGATACCTTTCACAAAGCGACAAAAATAGAAGATTTATTTGCCGATGCTTTTCGCGATTATCCGGAGTTAAAGGATGCTTATGACGAGATTTTGGTTATTCACAATAACAACCTTTCTACGTTTGTTCCTGCTCCACTTTTTGACGAGAACTTCCTAGGCAGTTATTTGCAATACAACACTAAGGTTTTTAAGACTGATTTTTTTGCATTTGATGAAATAGCAAATTACGAAATGAATGCTGTTTATATTCCGTACGTGAATATCAATAACTTTTTTATCGATCAGTTTGGAGCTTTTGATTACAAACACGCCAATAGTATTTTGGTTTCCAAATTATTGGTTGCTTCCAAAAATAAAGATGACAAAAAAATGTTCGTTCATATTAATTCGGAACATTTTGAAATCATCGTGATTCAAAACCAAAAACTACTACTTTTCAATTCTTTCGATTACAACACACCAGAAGATTTCTTGTATTACATATTATTCACTGCAGAGCAATTGAACCTAAATCCTGAGAATTTCCCATTGGAACTAATCGGAAATATTGACACCGTAAGTGATTATTTCAAAATAGCTTATAAATACATTCGCAACGTTTCGCTTATTGACGTAAACGATTTGCGATGGAACAATTATTTTTCTGAGGCCGAAAACAGAAATCATTTTATACTTTTCAACTCATGAGAATCATTTCAGGAAAATACAAAGGAAGACGCATTTCTCCTCCAAAAGGCCTACCCGTTCGTCCCACCACCGATATGTCTAAAGAAGCATTATTCAATGTTTTGAATAACCATTTTAGTTTCGAAGGACTTAAAATATTAGATTTATTCGCTGGAACAGGAAATATCAGTTATGAATTTGCTTCTCGAGGAAGTACACCAATCACATCTGTTGACGGTGATTTTGGTTGTGTAAAATTCATTAAGCAAGTCGCAACAGAATTTGATTTTAATATTGCTGCCACAAAAAGTGATGTTTTCACCTATTTAGAGAGATGTAAAACATCCTATGATATTATATTTGCTGATCCTCCTTATGCTTTAGATCAAGCTACTTTTGAGAAAATTGTATCTTTAATTTTCGAAAAAGAATTGCTTAATCAAGACGGAATGATGGTAATTGAACATTCTAAATACACCAAACTGGATCACATGATTAATTTCTCTTTCAAGAAAAGTTATGGTGGTTCTATTTTTAGTTTTTTCGAAATTGAATCAGATTCTGATGACGAAAATGACGACGAATCTTCGGAAAATGATGGCGAAGAAGAATAGTCCTTATATATTTAATTAG
This sequence comes from Flavobacterium zhoui, assembly GCF_042787235.1. Taxonomy (NCBI): domain Bacteria; kingdom Pseudomonadati; phylum Bacteroidota; class Flavobacteriia; order Flavobacteriales; family Flavobacteriaceae; genus Flavobacterium; species Flavobacterium zhoui. The sequence goes on along the minus strand of NZ_JBHZPY010000017.1, from coordinate 13,289 downwards.
GAATTGAAACACTTGACAATTTATCCAAAACCATTTGGTAAGTAGGTGTTTCAATTTCATATTTAATACCTTCATTTACAACAAACTCAGTCAAAGAAAAAAGTTCTATTTTTCGTCCCGCAATCAAATCCCGGTGCATTGATGAAGTAGCATCACGAGGCGTTTTCTCTAATTTTAGAATTGTTTGCATGATAATATCAGCCGGTAAATTCAATCCTTTTACGGCGGCAATCATGGTAATTTCGTTTAATAAGGAAACATATACCCCTCGACTCGATTGACTGTTTAAAATCTCTCCAATATTTTGATCTAAAAACGATGTTGCAGATGCCAACGCGGAAATAAATATGAATTTTTCCCAAACTGTTTCTTCAATATTATCAACCAGATAACTTTCGATTGAAGCCTTTTCAAAAATAGATTGCAATTTATTTAATGTAGCGATTGGGGCTGTTCTTGATCCAAAAAAGAGTTTTTCATAAGCTCCAATTTTTTTGATAACTCCTGGAGATACAATCATCGAAACAATATAAACACATCCTTGTAAAACTTCGTTATCAGGAAATAAATCACTTATTCGTTCTGGCGCATCGACACCATTATATAAAGGAAGAATAACAGTATTCTTGGTTATATTTTTTTTAATAGAGAGAAGACTCTCTTCAATATCATATGTTTTTGTAGCGCAAATAAGGTAATCCAGTTTTCCAATTAACTTGGCGTCATCGGAAACGATACTGGGAAAAACGGTCATTTCGTTTTCATCTACAATAATTTTCAATCCATTTTGTGCAATCGTCTTTTGAGTTTCCCCACGAGCAATAAATATTATTTCAACAGAATCTGATTCGAAATATGCTTTGGCCAATAATCCACCAAAATAGCCTCCTACTCCACCCATTCCTAAAATTCCAATTCTTGTTTTCATAAATACTTAATTAAAAATAAAATTAAACCATTAAGAAATATAGAAAATTAAGCATTGAAACTTAATGAAACTAATTTCTTAATGGTTCGTTTTTAGATTTCAGAATCCTAATTTTATTAATCTTTTAATAAAAAAATGCAGACCTATAAGCCGGATTCTGTCCCCGATAAATCGGAGCCTTATCATTTATCTAGATCCCGCATTACTGCGAGACTCAAACTATCTACCCTTCAACAACGGACGAGAAGCCCTTAAATGCTGATATACTTGATATTTCACCGCATAGAGTTTACCTGGTTTCACTACAGCATTACCTGTACATACTTTCTGTTGCACTTGTCCTAATCTCGTCCGTAAAGACGAGACCGACGGGTGTTACCCGCTATGCTTCCCTTTGGTGTCCGGACTTTCCTCCCTCTTGATTACTCAAAACGACGATAAGGCGGTCTGCGGTGCAAATTTACACTATTTTATTCCTGTTTTAAGATTTTAGATTAGTTACTTTAACAAGTCTTTGACAACAAATTCATAATAAAATAGTTACCTTTAATAATTAACCAATAATATTCTATTATGTCACATATGTATCATTACGCCACAGTTTCTAAAGCCTTGGATGATTTAAATGAAAACGGATATACCTATGATTTCAACCTTCACACAGATGATATTATAAAGAATCCGCATCACTACGAAATCGAGCACATTTATCGATACGAAGGAGATAGTAATCCTGATGACGAGGCTACCGTGTACGGTATAAAATCCAGTTCAGGTAAAAAAGGCGTTTTTGTAGCTGGATTTTCTGCAAATTCCGAAAATGACGCTGCAAGAATCTTGAATGAAATTACTATCAAAGGAAGAAACAGATAATGTTTGTCTAAAGAGAAAAAAATAAGGTTTAATTTCTAAAGCCAATGTTACTTTCCGAAATTATAATAGAAAGAATCAAAAAAGAAGGTCCATTGTCTTTTAGGGATTTCATGGAAATGGCATTGTATTACCCTGAATTAGGATATTATAATTCTGAAAAAAATAAAATTGGAGCAGATGGTGATTTTTACACCAGCGCTAATCTTACTGCAGCTTTTGGAGCTATGATAGGCCGCCAGATCGAAGAAATGTGGCAAAACCTAGAAAAAAATCCCTTTAAAATTGTTGAATATGGTGCCGGAACAGGATTATTGTGTCATGATATTTTGGATTATCTCAAGAATAATATTTCTTTATACGACAGCTTAAACTATTGCATTATTGAGAAAAGCCCAAGAATGCGAGAAATTCAAAAGAAACATTTACATGAAAAAGTAAGCTGGTATTCTGCAATTAAAGAAATTCCTGAAATTAACGGCTGTATTTTATCCAATGAATTAATTGATAATTTCTCTGTCCATCAGGTAATTATGAAAGACCGGCTTCAAGAAATATTTGTAGATTATAACGAGTATTTTATTGAAATTTTGAAACCTGCAAAAAAGGAACTCACCGATTATTTTTCGGAATTAAAGGTACAATTGCCAGAAGGATTTCTCACGGAAGTAAATTTGGAAGCTAAATCTTGGATAAAAGACGTTTCCCAATTCTTGCAGAAAGGATACGTGATAACTATCGATTATGGATCATTATCGGCTGAATTATACAACAAACGCAGGAGTTATGGAACGCTCATGTGTTATTACAAACATCAAAAAAACGACAACCCCTATCAATTTATTGGTCAACAGGACATAACAACGCACATCAACTTTTCTGCGCTTTCACATTGGGGTTCGCAATACGGGATGGATTGTTGCGGAATAGTGGATCAAGCGCAATTTTTATTAGCGTTAGGGATCAAAGAATATCAAGATTCAGTTTTGAATAATAACCCCCATAATTTGGCATTAGCTATGAAGGAATCACTCATAAATTATAGATTATTAATCGATATGGGAATGAAATTCAAAGTATTAATACAACAAAAAGGAGTTCTGGAATATCCGCTATCAGGTTTGAAATTTTTAAACTATTCAAAAGTCATTCTAAGTTAACATTCCAATCAGATTTGCAAATATTTGATATTTTTAAAATTACAATTTTTAGGAGCAATTTACTTCGTCAGTTCGCTTCGTCAGTTCGCTTCGCTCGTGTCCAGTTATCCGTTGCAATTTTATTCGCCGAACCACAGCTCATAAGGATTTACACTTTTATCTGGGCTAGGGAATTTGGGAAATAAAAACCATTTGAAAAATTATAAAATCTTTCAATACTTAAATTTTTCCATCTTTAAATTAAAACCTATATTTGCTTTCGAATAAAATTCTATGGAACAATTTGTTGTATCGGCTCGTAAATATCGTCCTCAAACATTTAAAGATGTTGTAGGACAAAAAGCCATTACCAATACTTTATTGAATGCCATTGAAAGCAATCACCTTGCTTCTGCCCTATTATTTACGGGACCTCGTGGAGTTGGTAAAACTACTTGCGCTCGTATTTTGGCCAGAAAAATAAATCAACCAGGCTATGATGATCCAAATGAAGATTTTGCTTTTAATGTTTTCGAATTAGATGCTGCATCAAACAACTCTGTTGATGATATCCGTAATTTGATTGACCAAGTCCGAATCCCGCCACAAACGGGACAATACAAGGTTTATATTATTGATGAGGTTCACATGTTGTCCTCGGCAGCTTTCAATGCTTTCTTGAAAACACTGGAAGAACCGCCAAAACATGCCATTTTTATTTTGGCTACGACCGAAAAACATAAAATTATTCCAACGATACTTTCTCGTTGTCAGATATTTGATTTCAAAAGAATTACCGTAAAAGATGCCAAAGAACATCTTGCCGAAGTTGCAACCAGTCAAGGCGTAAATTTTGAAGATGATGCTTTGCATATCATTGCTCAAAAAGCGGATGGCGCCATGCGTGATGCTTTGTCTATTTTTGACCGAGTAGTTTCTTTTTGCGGAAAAGATTTAACACGTCAGGCAGTTACCGAAAACCTGAATGTTTTAGATTATGAAACTTACATTTCAGTTACCGATTTAATTCTGGAAAATAAAATTCCTGAATTACTGTTGGCTTTTAATGACATTCTTTCTAAAGGATTTGATGCGCATCATTTTGTATCAGGATTAGCATCGCATTTTAGAGATTTACTGGTTTCTAAAACACCTTCAACTTTATCCTTGTTGGAAGTTGGCGAGCAAGCACAACAAATGTATGGTGTGCAAGCACAAAAATGCAGTCAAGACTTTCTTTTGAAAGGAATTGAAATTGCAAATGACTGTGATTTGAAATATAAGCTAAGTCAAAACCAACGACTTCTTGTTGAACTTTGCCTGATGCAATTGGCCTCTATCACTTATGATGGAGAAAAAAAAAAGTTGACAAATTTATAATTCCACCCACTTATTTTAGAAAGAACGATTACTCAATAGTAGAGAGTTCAAAAGCTAAAGTAGAAAGTACCGCAAAAACCCCAGTTGTAGAATCAGTCCAAGAAAAACAACCAGAAGCTATAGTTATTGCTCCTACAATTTCAATTCCTACTTTGGAAATTGGCATTCCCAATTCAAGTGAAACAAAAGTTTCTGCTTTTTCATTGTCAAGTATTCGTGCCAAAAAAGCATTGGAAGAAAGCAACAAAGGAATTGTAAAAGAAGTGCTTCATTTGCCTACAGAAGCTTTCACGGAAACCGAAATGTTATTGTTTTGGAATAAATATGCACAACGTTTAGGAGACAAAGGCTATAAAATCATGGAGTCTTTATTATTAATAAATGATCCAAAACTCAACGGAACCTCCATCACATTAGAATTGCCAAATGAAGGTTCGAAATTAGATTTTGAAAAAGAAGTAAACGGTCTTTTAGGTCATTTGAAAGGTCATTTGCACAATCACGACATTACAATAGAAGTTATTGTTAATGAAAGCGTTGAAAGTAAGAGAAATTTTAATGACCAAGACCGATACAACAGACTTCTTGAAATAAATCCAAATATTGATTTGTTGCGAACTACTTTTGGGCTTGACCTAAATGTTTAAACACAAGTGATTAATTTAAACTGAAGAAATATGAAACATTTATTATTCATGTGGACCTATTTCATGTGAATTTATTTTCCTCTCAATCTTTTTGTCTCGCTTGAGCCATATCATAGCAACCATCACATAAATTGACCCAGCAATCCATTCATTCAAAAAAGAAAAAAGTATTGCTATAAAATATAAAATAAGAGTGACTTTTCCCTTCCTATCTTTCCCTACCGCTTTAGCTAGCAAGGAATCTGTCCCTTCGTTTGTAATAATTACACATTGCAGAATCCAAAAATGAAGGGAGCATAAAAAGAGAATAATACCGTACAAAGTCATTGTGGCTTTGGCAAAAAGATGCACGCCCATCCATTTAGTTGAAATGGGAATCAATGATAACCAGAATAAAAAATGCAGATTAGCCCATAATATGGTACCATTTATTTTAGAAATACTCTGCATTAAGTGATAATGATTTTTCCAATAAATCCCTACAAAAATAAAGCTTAGCGCATAGCTAATAAAGGAAGGAAAAAGTGCTGTCAAATCACTAAAATTATTCCCCATCGGAACTTTAATTTCCAATATCATGATGGTTATTATTATTGCCAAAACACCATCACTAAACATCTCTAATCTATGCTTGTCCATTTGGAATTTTTATCATAAAGATAATTTCAATTTTTAAATTAATAAGTTATAAATCAGTAATTTAACTTATATTTTTCCATGATACATTGCTTTAACAATACCATCAGAAAGTCCAATTTTAGGTACGTAAATATTTCTGGCACCACTCCATTTCATAGCATTTAGATAAATTCTTGTAGCAGGGATAATTACATCGGCACGATCCGGATTCAATCCCAATTCTGCTACCCGTTGATCATAAGTTAGAGAATTCAAGAAAGCATATTGAGAGTTCATATAGATATATGACAAAGGTTTTTCCTGCACTTTTCCGGACATCTTAAAAAGTTTATTTATATTCCCGCCAGAACCTATTAAAGTTACTTCGTCGTAGTCTTGCGTATTTATTTTTATCCATTTTTCAATTTCATCCCAAACAACATCGCAAACCATATCATTCAGCAATCTTACTGTTCCAGCTTTGAAAGATCTGGAATTTATCATTTTACCATTCGAAAATAAGGTAAATTCAGTACTACCGCCACCTACATCAACAAAGAGATAGGTTTGATCTGATTTTAGCAAATGATGCAAATCAGTTGAAGCTATTATGGCCGCTTCTTTTTTTCCGTCGATTATTTCTATTTTGATATCCGCTTTTTTCTTGATAAGTGCAACAACCTCTTTACCATTATAAGCTTCTCGCATTGCCGATGTAGCAAAGGCCATATACCGCTCCACTTTATGTACTTTCATCAACAAATAGAATGCTCTCATCGCATCACACATTCGCTCCATATTCTCTTCAGAAATTTCACCTACGGTAAAGGCATCTTGTCCTAAACGAATAGGGACACGAACTAACGAACTTTTATTGAATTGAGTTTCCTTTCCATCCTGCTCTACAATATTTGTAATTAACAAACGCATTGCATTTGAACCAATATCAATCGCAGCGTATTTTTTAATTTTAATCATTCTTATATTATGATTTGAAATTTATTTTAATTTTAATTAATGACAAATAGTATACCATTAAGTTGCTTTTTCTACCAAGAATTCAACTTTATTTTGATAATATTTATAAGTTTCCCACTGTGCTCTAAAAATGGGGTCTTGATTTCTTATTCTATATTTATTATCTAATTTAAAGGAGTGATACCTCGCTTTTACATTTCCTTTCCATCCTAAATTAAAATTATCAAGGAGTTCATTTTTAATTTCTTGATCATAAATAGGACAAGTTACTTCAACTCTGCCATCCAAATTTCTAGTCATAAAATCTGCAGATGAAATAAAAACTTCTGTTTGTCCCGCATTCCCAAAGATGTAAATTCTGGAATGTTCGAGATAATTATCGACAATACTTATCGCTTCAATATTTTCACTCATTCCAGGAATACCTGGTATCAATGAGCAAATACCTCTTACTTCAAGCTGTATTTTTACTCCTGCGGTACTCGCTTCATATAATTTATCAATCATTTTAAAATCTGATAAACTATTCATTTTTAATTTTATAAATGTTTTTCTACCTGCCAATGCATGCAAAATCTCTCTGTCAATCAATTTATAAAATTTAGTCCTCGTGTAATGAGGAGAAACAATAAGATGTTTGTATCGATGCACTCTGTAATTGATGTCAAAGAAATCAAATATTTTTGTGATGTCTTTTAAAATTTGTTGATGACTTGTAAATAGCGTTACATCAGTATATACTTTTGCTGTCGCTTCATTAAAATTTCCAGTAGAGATGAAACCGTATCTTTTTATTTTATCGTTTTCAATTCTTTCAATAACACATATTTTACTGTGTACTTTTAAGCCTTTTATACCGAAAATTAGTTCGATACCTTCAATTTGCATTTGCTCAGCGTAAGAAATGTTCGAGGCTTCATCAAAACGCGCTTGCAGTTCTATTTGAACAGTAACTTTCTTCCCATTTTTGGCTGCATTTATTAGCGAACTTATAATTTGAGAATTTTTAGCTAATCGATATAAAGTAATTTTGATAGACGTTACCTTTGGATCAAGAGCCGCTTCGCGCAAAAATTTTGTTAAGTAAGAAAATGACTGATAAGGCGCATTTAATAAATAATCTTTTTTACTTATTTTTTCTAACATACTCCCTTCCATACTTAAACCCGGGACTGGCAGCGGATCGTTAGTTTTATACAATAAATCAAATCTGCCAAGATTTGGGAAATTCATATAATCGCGCCTGTTATGGTACCTGCCGCCGGGAATAATGCTATCTGTAGCAACTATATTCATTTTATCCAGAAAAAACTGCAGCGTATCTTTGTCAATTAATTGATCATAAATAAATCGAACGGGCTCCCCTATACGTCTGTCTTTTACACTTGTGGTGATTTTTTCAATCATACTTTTACTCAAATCACTATCGATATCTAATTGCGCATCTCTGGTGATCTTTATCATATGAGCTGAAATACTTTCATAATCGAAAATATTAAAAATACTGCTTAAATGAAACCTAATCACATCATCAATTAAGATTACATATTGCTTTTCATCGTCTGAAGGCAAGACAACGAAACGATTTAATGTTTTTGGAATTTCAACAATTGCATATCGAACCTCATTGTTAAGTTTCATAATGAGCTTTATCGCTAAATATCCCGAAGTGTCTTTCAATAATGGAAATTCAGCTAAATCATTTAGTATGATCGTAACTAATTCCGGGCTTAACTTTTGAATGAAAAAATCTTTTAAAAAAATTTCCTGATCGATAGATATCTGATCTTCATTGATTATAAATATATTTTTAGACTCTAATTTTGCCTCAATCGTACTTAAAATCCGTAAACTTTCAGATTGTTGAAGTATTACAATTTCAGTTATATCCTTAACTAATTCTTGAGCCGAAATACCACCCAAATATTTTTCGCCGGATATTCCTGAAAGACTTAATCGTCTGATTGCTGCAAAACGAACTCTAAAGAACTCATCGAGATTATTAGAGAATATTCCTAAAAATCTTAGTCTGTCTAGCAAAGGAACGGAATCATCAGCTGCTTCTTGAAGAACTCTGGCATTAAATGCTAACCAACTTTTTTCTCTATCAATATATTTATGTTCTGGCATGTACTTATTTTAAATCTTTGGGGAATAAAATTTTATTTATTTGGCCTTTATCAATTTCTTTCCAATCGTCCGTTTTAAATTGTAAGGAAACAAAACCGGCAGTAGGAACATTATCAATAATGACATCCCCAAATTTATTAACAAAATTTGTAATAGCACCATTATGTCCAAAAAGAATAACGCTATCGAAAAGATTATCGCATAATTTGATAACTTTTTCCAGTTTTTTTTCATCAAACGTATAAAGTTCATCCTTATAAACAATAGATTCTATAGGGTAAGAAATATTTTGAGCAAAAATAACTGCTGTATCTGAAGCCCTTTTCGCTGAGCTACTCCAGATAATATATGTTTTAGGAAGCGCGTCTTTTATTTTTGAAGAAACGAGATGGGCATCTTTTATTCCATGATGCGTCAAAGACCGTTCCTTGTCATGTAAAGGAGCATCCCAACTTGACTTTGCATGTCTAATTAAAATTAAATTTTTCATAAGAAAATAATCATTTAGAAATCGAGGAAAAACCAAGTTTCAGTTAGTGAAATATTCCACTACAATTTACAAAAGAAAAGATGATTTTTTAATGTTTTTTATTGTCTTTATATTCAAAAAAACTTTGCAAAAATAATTATTCTTATAATCAACGGGATTTAAAAAAGTTATCGATTCAAAAAATAATTAAAAACAACTGAAATTTAAGCTTTTATGAATGATGAAACTACTATTTTTTTGTTAAATAAAGAGTAAAAACAACGTTTCAACGAGTATTTAGGTCATTGATAGAAAAACATATTAATAATAATTTTTTCTAATTAGATTCGTATTTAATACGTTAATTATTAAAATTTTAAAGTAAATGAGTAATAATTGAAAAAATTATTAATTTATGGTAAAAAACCTCCCAAATCAAATTGTTAACCTACAAAACAATTTTTTTTTATCGCGAAACCTATTCTTTTTATTCTTAAAAAGATTTTTGCCAATACTGGCACTTCTATTTTATTGTACAAGTCTTTTCGCACAAGTCTCAAGCGAAAATAATTCAACCCTTTTTATTCAAAAAGAAAAATTATTCTATACTGATTTGAGATTATACGCACAAAAATTATCATCTACTCTATTGAATGTTAAGAATGTGCCTAATTTACTATGTAAACCATCCATTTGTTTATATTCTGAAGTCATCAAAAATCATGATGAAAAACCTCCTAACTCTTTTACAGTTATTCCTTAATTAAAAGAAATATACATGTTATTTCATTCAGGAATAGTAATTAAAAAAAATTGATTAATTTATAAATCGTATTGATCATATGAAAACAATTTTACCCACTTCAAAATTAAAGCCCATTTTTGGTTTTGTTTCATTACTTCTATCAATTTTTGTTACAAATTGTTACGCTCAAGACACCTATGATGGAAATTATTGTCCAGGTCCCAGAGCAATAGGAGATGAATACGCCACCGGAATAGTTTTTAACGTGCAGTTATCGACTAGTCCATCTTCAACTTGTGAGGTTGGAACAATTTGGGCTAAAGTAGATACACAAACCCAAGTATTGCGATTGGGAATGAATCTCGGTAATAGCGGCGCAGCTCTTTTTCGACTTTATTTAGACACCGATAATAACCCTACAACTGGATTAACATCGGATACTTTTGGGGGTCGTTTATCTGTAGCTGGTGCCGAATATATTATAGAAATCAATTCTAATGCTTCAACTTTTAAATTATATTCTGGAAACGGGAGTACTCTAACTTCACTTACTGTTAATAATGGACTTGCTGCTAAAAGCGGAAGTATTTGTATTAGTGGAGGAGGTTCATTTTTAGAATTTAATATTCCTTTTGGGAGTATTGGTACTGATATATGTAATACTAATTCTGGCTTAATCAATATTACAAAATTAGAATCTGTTAGTGGTAACTCTGATACTTCAAGAAGATGTGTAGACACCCCTATTACGTTTGGTATTCCTTTAAAAGGTTCCGTTGGGCCTAACTCAACTGTATGTTATGGGGTAAATAGTACAACTTTAACAATAAGTGGTGTTCCAAGTAGCTCAACTATTAATAAATGGCAATCATCAATTACTCCATTTACATCATGGATTGATATAATTAATCCGGTAACCACTTATACTGCTACTAATTTGATTCAAACTACAAAATATAGAGCCGTATTTTCAAGTGCAGGTCTATGCACTGGAAATAATATTTCAACCGTTGAAGCAACTGTAACAGTAACTCCTAAACCAAACAAAGTCTCCACTCCTATTACAATCTGTTCTGGTGAAAACTATACTTGGTCAATTAATAATGCTACCTACACCGCTGCCGGAACTTATACCAAAACATACGACGGATGTACTGCAGACCAAGAATTGGTGCTGACCGTAACTCCGAAACCAACTAAAGTGTCCACTTCAATAACCATCTGTTCTGGTGAAAGCTATACTTGGTCAGTTAATAATGCTAGCTACACTACTGCCGGAACGTATACCAAAACATACGACGGATGTACAGCTGACCAAGAATTGGTGTTGACGGTAACGCCAAAACCGGCCAAAATTTCTACTCCTGTAACAATCTGTTCTGGTGAAAGCTATGCTTGGTCAGTTAATAATGCTAGCTACACTACTGCCGGAACGTATACCAAAACATACGACGGATGTACCGCAGACCAAGAATTAGTGCTGACCGTAACTCCGAAACCAAGTAAAGTATCCACTCCAATAACAATCTGTTCTAGTGAAAACTATATTTGGTCTGTAAATGCCACTACATACACTACTGCCGGAACTTATACCAAAACAAATAACGGATGTACTGCCGATCAGGAATTAGTGTTGACCGTAACGCCAAAACCGTCGGATGCCGTTACAAATAAAACCATCTGTTCCGGGGAGACTTTCACATGGAATGGTACAGATTATACAACGACTCAAACTGGTACAAGAATCACTAATAATGGCTGTACTGCAGATCAGGTACTGAATTTGATCGTAACGCCAAAACCGGCAGATGCAGTTACGAACAAAACCATCTGTTCCGGGGAGACTTTCACATGGAATGGTACAGATTATACAACGACTCAAACTGGTACAAGAATCACTAATAATGGCTGTACTGCAGATCAGGTACTGAATTTGACCGTAACGTTAAAATCGGCAGATGCAGTTACGAACAAAACCATCTGTTCCGGGGAGACTTTGACATGGAATGGTACAGATTATACAACGACTCAAACTGGTACAAGAATCACTAATAATGGCTGTACTGCAGATCAGGTACTGAATTTGACCGTAACGCTAAAACCGGCAGATGCAGTTACGAACAAAACCATCTGTTCCGGGGAGAATTTCACATGGAATGGTACAGATTATACAACGACTCAAACTGGTACTAGAATCACTAATAATGGCTGTACTGCAGATCAGGTACTGAATTTGATCGTAACGCCAAAACCGGCAGATGCAGTTACGGACAAAACCATCTGTTCCGGGGAGACTTTCGAATGGAATGGTACAGATTATACAACGATTCAAACTGGTACAAGAATCACCAATAATGGCTGTATTGCGGATCAGGTACTGAACTTGACCGTAACTCCGAAACCAAGTAAAGTGTCTACTCCTATTACAATCTGTTCTGGTGAAAACTATACTTGGTCAATTAATAATGCTACCTACACTGTTGCCGGAACGTATACCAAAACAAATAACGGATGTACTGCAGACCAAGAATTAGTGCTGATCGTAAATACAAAACCAGCGAAAGTATCCACTCCAATAACAATCTGTTCTGGTGAAAACTATATTTGGTCTGTAAATGCCACTACATACACTACTGCCGGAACGTATACCAAAACAAATAACGGATGTACTGCAGACCAAGAATTAGTGCTGACCGTAAATCCAAAACCAGCGAAAGTATCCACTCCAATAACAATCTGTTCTGGTGAAAACTATATTTGGTCTGTAAATGCCACTACATACACTACTGCCGGAACGTATACCAAAACAAACGACGGATGTACGGCCGACCAGGAATTAGTGTTGTTGACCGTAAATCCAAAATCAGCGAAAGTATCCACTCCAATAACCATCTGTTCTGGTGAAAACTATACTTGGTCAGTTAATAATGCTACCTACACTACTACCGGAACGTATACCAAAACATACGACGGATGTACTGCAGACCAAGAATTAGTGTTGACCGTAACTCCGAAACCAACTAAAGTGTCCACTTCAATAACCATCTGCTCTGGTGAAAGCTATACTTGGTCAGTTAATAATGCTAGCTACACTACTGCCGGAACGTATAGCAAAACATACGACGGATGTACTGCAGACCAAGAATTAGTGTTGACCGTAAATCCAAAACCAACCAAAGTCTCCACTCCAATAACCATCTGCTCTGGTGAAAGCTATACTTGGTCAGTTAATAATGCTAGCTACACTACTGCCGGAACGTATAGCAAAACATACGACGGATGTACTGCAGACCAAGAATTAGTGCTGACCGTAAATCCAAAACCAAGTAAAGTGTCTACTCCTATTACAATCTGTTCTGGTGAAAACTATACTTGGTCAATTAAT
>NZ_JBHZPY010000016.1:0-52596 GCF_042787235.1 Flavobacterium zhoui | reverse complement strand
AGAATTTTAGCAAAAATAACAGCATTAACATTGGTTCAATATATCAATAAATTTATCTTTGATAGACCAATAAATAATATCAAAAATCAAATCATTTAATTACACCCAACGGGTTAAATTTAACTTGTCGCTTGTCCGTCAAGCCCCGCTATTTTTTGATGCAATTGATTTAACAATACTTGATAGCGACTTACTTCCATTAGATCTTCATCGTCGTCAGAAAAATCAAGCAATTCGTCCAGTTCCTCACTTACTTCAACTAATCTATTGTTGGCCTCTCTCGAATTTTTTTCGGCAATAAAATTAATTATTTCCTGCACCTTATTTTTTATTATATTGAATTTATCTTTTTGCATACTAGTATTTATTGGTTACTCTCGGAAGAATTAGTTTCGTTAAACTTCTTTACAATTTGCTTTAATTTTTCTTTACGATCTCGTTCAGCTTGCTTTGCTTTGTCCTGTGCTTTATGCAGTTTATCGTTGTGTTTCTTGATATTCCCTTCATTATTTCTACTCATTTCCTTTACTCTTAATTATCACAATCAATTATTTGATTCAAAACTTGTGCAAAGTTCGGGTTATTTATTCAAATTTAGATTGTTTTTGTCTTGATTATCGATTGAATTCAAGATTCACTGAGACTAATTAGCAACTTTTTAAACGAAAAAAAATAAAAAAAATAAGATATTACTTATAGATAAATTAAATTTTATTACAAAAATTAAATCCGCAATTTAAATAGCGTTGATAAACAATTATATAGGAATACAATATGGACTACTTCACTAGCGTCAGAAAATTTCTTTGCAATCAATTAACGACTTGTGCTAATTAATTTTTTTTATTTATATTTAGCCACTAGTAAAAAAAAGTCTCAAAGCCGATCAAATTATCCTATGATATTAGAAAAAAAATGGACAAAGTTTATTTCGTGGTTTTTAAATAAACCAAAAACTACAGGTCTGCTTGTGTTCCTTTTTTTAAGCCTAGTTGTTGGCTATATTGTTTATCAACAATATCGAATAGTTAAAGAAGATGAGCACACGGAAATGAATAACACGCTACAAAGCGTTCATCAAAATATAGAACAATCCCTAAGAAACTGCTACACTACTGCATTAACTTTAGCATTAACTATAAATGACAAAGGTGATCCAGAAAATTTTGATGCTATTGGAAAAAAACTATTAGAATCCAATCATAGTATTTCTGCCGTTCAACTAGTGCCAAAAGGAGTGATCAAATATATTTATCCAATGAAAGGGAATGAGGCTGCGATAAATTTAAATATTTTAGCTCCTCCTTATCTTAAGGAAGCACTAAAATCGATTGCAACTCAAAAAATGTATTTTGCCGGTCCTTTACATTTAAAACAGGGAGGTGTTGGAATTGTTGGACGTTTCCCTGTTTTTCATAATAACGTTTTTTGGGGATTTTCTGCTGTAGTCATTAAATTGAATCATTTATTAGAATATTCAGGCATTAATAATGTTGATGGGTCAAAATATTATTTTCAGTTATCCAAAAAAAATCCAGTTACCTTACAAGAAATTTTTTATTTACCTAATGCAAGTAATTTTTCTAAAAAATATCACATTTCTGCATCTATTCCTGATGGAGAATGGAAATTATACCTAATTTCTAAGCATCAAAATTATCTTTACTACCAAATTTTAATCCCAGGAATATTAGGTCTTATTTTTGCGGCAGTTTTTGGCTTCACGATAACTTCTCTTTTAAGAATGCCTCAAGAATTACAGCTTTTAGTTCATAACCAGGCAACGAAACTTTTGAATAGTGAAATAAAATACAAGTCAATTTTTGATCAGGCCGCCGTAGGAATTGCCTATGTCGATTCTTATTCAGGTAATTTTCTCGAAGTCAACAAGCAAAATTGTATCCTACTTGGATACTCTGAACAGGAAATGAAAGAGCGAAATTTTCAATCCGTAACGCATCCTGATGATCTAGAAGAGGATTTGAGGAATATGGAAAAACTAAAAGAAGGGAAAATCCGAAAATATGCAATGGAAAAGCGATACATTACAAAAAAAAATGATGTTATCTGGACAAAACTTACTGTTTCACCACTTTGGGATATTGGTGAGAAACCCACCACCCACATTGCAATTATAGAAGACATTTCATTAAAAAAAGAAGCAGAGGAATTAATTGAAAAAAGTGAGATCCGATTCAAGAGCTTATTTGATGACTCACCCTTATCATTGCGAGAAGAAGATTTTTCGGAAGTCAAAATATATCTGCAAGAATTAAATTTGCTGGGAAAGAAAGAAGATGAAATCACCCATTTTTTAGTAAACAATCCCGCTGTATTAAACAAATTGAATTCACTTATTAAAATTATAGATGCGAATCATGCTTGTTTAAAACTTTTCAATGTTAAAAGTAAAGCAGAATTGATTGAAAATAGCGGTGTATTATTTGAGTTTAATTGCAAATATGAATTCATAAAGCAATTAGTTGCAATCAGTCAAGGTGAAAATCAATTTATTAACGATACCAAAATTAAAAGTATAAATGGTGAGTTTCGTGATATAAATTTAAGGTGGAATATAATACGAGGCTATCGAAAAACACTTGCGCGAATTATTGTTTCTACTGAAGACATTACAGAGCGAAAAGCAAGTGAGAAACTTATTTCGGATACCCAAATTCGAACTGAATCTTTAATCAATACAATAGACGGAATTGTTTGGGAATGTAAAATTAAAGACCTTGCCTTCTCTTTTATTAGTCAAAAAGTCGAAAAAATATTAGGTTATACTCCCGAAGAATGGTTGGCAAGTGATACGTTTTGGCTAGATCATATTTATGAAGAAGACAAGCAATGGACAGTAGATTTTTGTTCTTCTAAGACCATGCAAAATTTAAATCACGATTTTGAGTACCGAATGGTTGCTAAAAACGGCTCGATTGTTTGGCTGAGAGATATAGTAAATATTGTTTTCGAGAATGGTGAAGCAGTAAGTTTGCGGGGTATTATGATTGACATTACAAAAACTAAAACAGCCGAAAAAGAATTAAATGATTCTTTCAATTTAGTTACTGAGCAAAATAAAAGACTTCTTAATTTCTCTTATATCGTTTCTCATAATTTAAGATCACATACGAGCAATATTTCTTCAATTATGGATATAATTGAAATTTCGGAATCAGAAGAAGAAAGGAATGAAATGATCCAGTTATTGAAATCTATTTCTAATTCCTTGAATGAAACCATGCTTCACTTAAACGACGTCATCAATATAAGAACGAATATAGGTTTAGTATCAGAATCCTTAAATCTAAAACAATATATAGATACGGCGCAAAGGGTCCTAACCGAACAAATAACACTAAATGATGTTGCAATTACCTCTATGATACCACACGACGTCATGGTAAATTATAATCCGGCTTATCTGGAAAGTATACTTTATAATGTTATCTCTAATTCCATTCGATACAGGCATCCGGAACGAAAACCAGTAATTTCAATCAAATGGTTTTTAGAAAAAGAGTTAAATGTATTACAAATTTCAGATAATGGAGTTGGAATAGATCTTGTTAAAAATGCGGATAAAATTTTTGGAATGTACAAAACATTCAGTAATAATTCAGATGCAAAAGGAATTGGACTATTTATAACAAAAAATCAAATTGATGCCATGGGAGGCAATATAACTGTAGAAAGCGAACCTAATATTGGGACAACATTTAAAATTTATATTCAATGAGAAAAAAAACAATATGGGTAATAGACGATGATACTATATACCAAATTATAGTTAATAAAATAATTCAAAAATCTGAAATGTTCTCTACCGCAACTTCTTTTAAAAACGGTAAAGAAGCGATAGATGCTTTAACTCATATAGCAAAGCAGGATGAATTGCTACCAGATATAATATTATTGGATATTAATATGCCCATAATGGATGGATGGGAATTTATGGAAGAAATGACAATTTTGAAGCCTTCAATGACCAAAAAAATGATTGTTTATGTCGTAAGTTCTTCCATTGCTATAGAAGACAAAAACAAATCGAAAACGTATCCAGATATATTAGGATATTTATCTAAACCTATAAACATAAACGATTTAACTTTAATTGCCTCGAACGATTAAAGCACAATAATAAATTTTGGCAATTGTTGATTTTATTTCGTATAACATAAATCTTTGTCATTAAGGATTGAAAGCTAAACGATTTCTCTTTTTATCTCTTCCAAAGTTTTATTGGTAAAGATTAATTCGTCGATAATTTTTTTTCGCAAAATGTTCAAATCATCATATTCAAAATACTTTGCCCATGATGTCAGCGCAAAGAGATTCCTAATTTGTTTGATTCTTTTTGTGGTTTCAAAACTTGTTCGAAGAATGGCTTTATTATCATAATTTAGATTGTTTTTATGCTGATAATTGACAGTCTGTTTCAAATAATTTGCTTCTAAATAATACAACTCATCCACTGGATTATCATGATAAAAATTCTCCCAAGGAGCAAAACCTAATTTAATTTTAGATTCTGATTCTGGCTCCAGTGGCTCCAATCGCCATTTGCTATTAGCCAACCGGCCCCAATGATTAGACAATCGATACATTCCTGATTTAGAATAATAATAACTGCTCCCTGCTTTACTTTGGTACTGAACTACCAATCCTTTCAGGCTACTCAATGACACTTCTTGAAACACACAAAAGGTATTTTTGAATGAATTAGGATTTGGACGAAATATTTTTTCCATAAAACAAAGGTAATCAGAAAGTCTAAAATAGAGCAAGACAAATAATATTTGATTAACTTTGCAAACTAGAATTTCAATAAATAAAATAGATCATGACCAAAGCTGCAGACGAAAAGATGTTACAAAAAGGTATATATACCGGAATAATTGAAAAAGATGAAAACAACAATTTTTTTTGTGGTGTATATCTTTTAGATTACAAAATGGTTCAGGCTAAACATACTGTTGGAGATTGGATTACAATAAAATCCATAATCGAAAACCCAAGTGATATTAGTTATAATAAATATCAGAAAAAGTCAAAAAACTTTGACAAAGCAAATAATAAGCCACAGCAATAAAAATCATTGAACCTTATTTTTAAATAAAATACCTAAATATTGGTCACTTTTTTTTGAAAATTTTTTAGTCATAAACTAAAAAGTTAAAAAAAAGTGTACCTTTGCAAAAAATTTGTCGATTTTGAAATCAAATTATATTGATTTTATATTAAAAGACAAGTAGTTACCATATTTATGAAAAAAATAGTTGAATACCGCAAACTACTAAATGTAGACAAAACCGCTGAGCTTAAAGATTTGAAAACGATTTATCGTAATGCTATGAAAGAAGCACATCCTGACAAATTTTCAGGAGATGAAGCTGGATTAAAAGTTGCTGAAGAAAATAGTAAAAAGATTATTGAAGCTTATCATTTCTTAGTAAGTATCAATCCGGAAACTCTTAAACAAAACTTACCAGAATATACTGAAACTATTGCTACTTCAACAATTTCAGATTATAAGTTTGTTGAAGGTCGATTGATCATCAATTTTTCAAATGGTAGCGTTTACGAGTATATTAGTGTACCAAAAGCAACTTATGTGAAAATGGTCAATGCAGATTCTCCTGGAAGATTTGCAAAAAGACATATTCTTAATTCTTTTACTTGGAGAAAAACGATAAACCAAGATTAATTTTTTAAGATAAAATATCCCAAGCACCCTATAAACGGGTGCTTTTCTATTTTAATACAATTTTATTTTTTGTTTTCAAAAAATCTTTCAAAAAACAAGCTTGTGTAATAAACTTATATTTAATAATTTAGCAATTCCAAGTAAATATAAACCTACAAAATAAAATAATGAAAGATCCTTGCGAAATATTTAAGTCCCAACGCAAAAAAGCACAAGAAACGTTGGACATATTGCAGCTACAAAAATCTCAAATTGAATTAGATCTTGAATTGAATCCTATATCTGCTGATCTAAACAAAAAATTAAGACAAATCAATTTAGACATTAAGATTACCGTTAATGAATTAGAACATGCCGATAATAGCAATGCTACATGTGAAATTAATCATCCTACTCCAATAAGGAACAACTAATTATACTTCTAAATTACATACAGTCCTTAACCTTTTCCATTACTCGAAGGTGTAATTATGTTGTTACTACTATTTATTTTAATTAAAATTAAGTAAAACCGCTACTAATCAAACAGTTACAGCATCACGTTTTTTTAGAAATAGAAATCAAAAAAAATTACAAATTTGATTTAGTATAATAACTCCAATAATTTCGCTTTTAGCGACCCGAAAAGCTTATTAAGAATAAAAAACTATAACAAAAATTTAAGTGCTAAAGTTATAGATAATTTATTTTTTTAAATACTTTTGCTGACTTAACTTAATTAACTAAATAAATAATGAAAAAAATAATTTTATTACTTTCTGCTGTTGTGATCTTGACTTCTTGTACTAAAGATAAATATACCATCTCAGGTACTGCAACAGGATTTGAAAATGGAAAAACAGTTATCATGGAAACCCAGAATGAAAATGGTATGGGAATGATTGCTATCGATACTGTAAAAATTGAAAATGGTAAATTTGAAATTAAAGGAAAAGCTTTAGAGCCTTCTTTTCATACATTACAAATTGAAGGAACACAAGAAAAAATTCCTTTCATTTTAGAAAATGGCGATATTACAATTGTAGTAAATAAAGATACTCTTCAAAAATCAAAAGTTTCGGGTACGTACAACAATGATGAATATGTAACTTTCAATAAGGAAATCACCCAAGTTCAAAAGAAATTAATGGATTTCCAAACGAAAAACATGCAAGCAATGAATGCCGCGCAACAAGCTAAAGATACTGTTGTAATCAATGGTTTAATGAAAGATTTTGCTAAAATCCAGCAAGAAGTTGGCGAGGCTTCAAAAGCTAAATATGTCGCTTATGCTGAAACTCACCCAAAATCATTTATTTCTGTTTTAATTATTCAAGGAATGTTGAATGATCCAAGCGCTGATTCTAAAAAATCTGAAAAAATGTACAATGGCTTAGAGGAGTCTCTAAAAAATACGAAGCCAGGTAAAGCAGTAAAGGCAAAACTTGCTGAAATGAAATCACCTTCTGTTGGAACTACTCCTCCAGCGCCGGCTCCAGCTCCAGCAGCTGAAGCTAAATGAAGAGCAGATTTTTCTGGTCCTAATCCTGAAGGGAAAATAATTTCTCTGAAAGAATGTTTAGGTAAAGTTACAATCGTTGATTTTTGGGCTTCTTGGTGTGGACCTTGTAGAGCAGAAAATCCAAATGTTGTAGCAATTTATAAAGACCTGCATTCAAAAGGTCTTAATATTGTTGGTGTGTCTTTAGATAAAGATGCGAAAGCTTGGAAAGAAGCTATTGCAAAAGATAAATTGACATGGAATCATGTTTCAAATTTAAAATTTTGGGACGAGCCAATAGCCAAACAATATAAAGTAGAATCTATTCCTGCCACTTTTATTCTTGATGCATCAGGAAATGTAGTTGCAAAAGATCTAAGAGGTGAAGAATTAAGAGCAAAAATTATGGAGCTTTTAGCTAAATAAGTCCAATTATTAGAATAAACTAAAAAATCTCCCTAGTGGAGATTTTTTTATTTTATTCAATACCAATGCTTTAAAAATAATACTAAAATTAAGTGTAAATATAGTTTGGAAACTTCAAAACAGTTTTTATATTTGCATCCGGTTAGCACAATAAGCAATGCTTGTTGAGTCTTGGGGAGATACTCAAGCGGCCAACGAGGGCAGACTGTAAATCTGCTGTGTAAACTTCGCAGGTTCGAATCCTGCTCTCCCCACTAAAACGTTTCAAGCAATTGAAACGTTTTTTTTTATATAAAAATTTGTAGGCTCTCCAGTCCCGAAGGATCCTAATTTTGGTCTGGTATCTACCTAAAATGTTTAACGTTTCTTTCCGTGAAAATAAATTCAAAAAAAAACCCATCTCCTTTTTAAATGAGATGGGATTTATATATTTTTTAATGTATTTTATTACTCCAAAATAAAACTTACACTAACATTAGCAGTAGTATTAATTTCGCCGACTGCAAGCGTTTCTCTTGGAGCTTTAGAATCACTCATTTCCATTGATTTCATGGCCGCATACATCGGTTGTGGATAATAAGTCTGTGAATTGTCAGATATTATCATAGCGCGCCCTACTTTTTGTCCCAGAACAGATACATAGTCCTCCGCTTTCAATTTTGCCTCTTTCATCGCTAATTTTCTAGCTTCAGATTGGTATTGAGCCAACTTTGATGATTGAAAGGTTACACTATCAATTCTATTAATTCCCTGATCAACTAAACCATCCATTAATTCATCATATTTTGATAAATCTTTTAGCAAAATCTCCACAGTTTGAGTTGCATTATAGCTGTGTTTCTTTTTTTCATAATCGTATTGCGGATTCAAAGAAACACGTTGGGTCTTGTAATCTGCAGGATCCAAATTCATTTTTTTAATAAATCTTAAAACGGCTTCCATTTTTTGATCATTCTCCTTTTTAACATCTTTGGCGTTATTCCCTTTGGTTTCAATAGTTGCAAGTATAGTCGCCTGATCTGGAACAACCTTTACTTTACCTTCCCCATTTACATTTATTTGCGGAATTTGTTTAATTTCCTGACCATAAGAAAGTGTCAGAAATAGAATTGCCAGAATTAGTACTGCTTTTTTCATCTTATCTAGGGTTTAATTGTTTTTTGTTGTAATATTCTTTCAAAAGTTGTGCCATTACTTATAACTTGCCCATTTTTTCCATCACAAAAAGAATAACTATAGGAATAGCCAATAAAACGACCATCAAGGTATGATCTACGAACAATTGAGGGTCTTTTATAAGTGTTATCATATATCCTCCAATCGCGCCTCCAAAATGCGCGGTGTGACCAATGTTATCATTTTTAGCTTTCATCCCATAAATCGAATACATTAAATAAAGAATTCCAAAAAGATAAGCTGGTATAGGAATAACGAAAAATAAACCCAACATCATATCCGGTTGTAATAATATCGCCGAATATAAAACCCCTGTAACTGCACCTGATGCTCCTACGGCTCTATAACTATAATCATTTTTATGCAAAAGCATAGTCAACAAACTTCCAAAAATTAAACTCCCGATATAAATCAAAGCAAAAGAGAAATCTCCCAAATACTCAATAACAACTGGTGCAAAAAAATATAGCGTTAACATATTAAAAATCAAATGTGGAAAATCAGCATGAAGAAATCCTGACGAAAACATTCGGATTTGTTCTCCAGCTCGAATACTGCCCACATGAAACTCGTATTTTCTAAAAAAAGAAAGGTCATTAAACCCTTTGTAACTCATCAGTACATTAGCAACTATTATTCCTATTAAAATGGCATTCATAAAGTATATTTATTTTGAATTGTAAATGTAGTGATTCTCCTAGATCTCACTAGTAAGTGTTCAAAACTTATATCGATATTCATTTTTGCCTTATATTTGCATAAAAAATTACTGAATGCAATTTCTTATATTTATAATAGCTTATCCATTTCTATGGATGATTTCTATTCTCCCTTTTCGCATTTTTTATTGGTTATCTGACTTCGTCTATTTTATAGTCTATTACATCATTGGTTACCGAAAGAAAACCGTTAGAGCAAATTTAGCCTTGGCGTTACCTCATCTTAATGATAAAGAACGTCTTGTAATAGAGAAAAAATCCTATCAGCATTTATGCGATATGTTCATGGAAATGATAAAAACCATGACCATTTCGTCTGAAGAAATGAACAAAAGATTCGTAATAACTAATCTGGAGGTAATAAAGGAGTATGAGAAAAAAGGAAAAAGCATCATGCTAATAGCTTCTCATTATGCAAGTTGGGAATGGCTCATTACACTGAACCAAAAAATATCTTTTCAAGGTGTAGGTGTTTACAAAAAATTAGCCAATAAATATTTTGATAAACTCGCTAGAGATATTCGATCAAAATACAACACGGAATTAGTTCCAACGTATAAAACAATTCCATTTATTTCTAATAATCAAAAAAATGGCATTCATTGTGTATATGGATTAGCTAGTGATCAATCTCCAAAAGCAGACCGGATATTCCATTGGGATAGCTTTTTGGGTGTTGAAGTTCCTGTTCATACCGGCCCTGAAATGTTAGCCAAAAAGTATGATATGACCGTAGTTTTTGCCAAAGTAAAAAAGGTAAAAAGAGGATATTACGAACTTACCATAATTCCTATTAGTGACAATCCAAATTCAGTTCCCGACTTTGGGATTACTCATATCTTTATAAAAGAAGTAGAAAAACAAATATACGAAGCTCCTGAATATTATTTTTGGACGCATAAAAGATGGAAACACAGAAGGTAGTGGTCAGTTGACAGTGTTCAGTTACAGTTTTCAGTCGCAATTTCCAGTTAAAAAAAAATCACATATTATAAACAATAGCGTTTATAATATGTGATTTTTTTAGTTCTATTAAAACCTCAACTTTTTACAATGAAAACCAGCTTTTCACCAATTGATCTTCTAAAGGTTTTGCGTCTTTATTTATAAATTCATTTGAGACAGCATTATAATCATAGTCCAAAGCCCAGATTTTGTGGTTTTCAGCCAATGCTTTTATCCCGTTACAAACAAATTCAATTTCAGCATTTGTAGTTGTTGGATGAATCGACATTCTGATCCAACCCGGCTTTCTGATTAAATCACCTAAAGTAATTTCGTCAATTAATTTATGGGAGGTTTCTTGGTCTACATGCAATAAAAAATGTCCATAAGTTCCGGCACAACTGCAACCGCCACGAGTTTGAATTCCGAATTTATCATTTAGCAATTTCACTCCTAAATTGAAATGTAAATCCTCAATAAAAAAAGAAATCACCCCTAACCTATCCTGATGCTGACCGGCAAGAATTTTAATGTTTGGTACATTCCCTAATGATTCAAAAGCATAATCCACGATTTCGTGCTCGCGTTTTAGAATATTATCAATTCCCATTTTCTCTTTCAACTGAACTGCCAGTGCCGTTTTTATGACTTGAAGAAAACCAGGTGTTCCACCGTCTTCCCTATCTTCAATATTATCAATATACTTGTGTTCTCCCCAAGGATTTGTCCAACTTACAGTTCCGCCTCCAGGACAATCAGGTACCAAATTTTGATACAATTTTTTATTGAATACCAAAACGCCACAAGTTCCGGGTCCGCCAAGGAATTTATGTGGAGAGAAGAAAATAGCATCCAAATAACTTTCTGGATCTTCGGGATGCATATCTATTTTTACATAAGGTCCAGAACAGGCAAAATCCACAAAACAAAGTCCGTTATGCTGATGCATCAATTTTGCTGCATCATGATATGGTGTTCTAATTCCTGTAACATTGGAACAAGAAGTGATTGAAGCAATTTTGAAACTTCTATCTTTATATTTTTCAAGCAGTATTTCTAAATTTTCAATACTGAACAAACCATCTTCAGTGGACGGGATTACTTCAACATCAGCAATAGTTTCTAACCAAGAGGTTTGATTGGAATGATGTTCCATGTGAGAAATAAAAACAACTGGCTTTTTTTCGGCTGGAATAGTGATGAAATCTTTTAGGTTTTCTGGTACTTTTAATCCCAAAATACGTTGAAATTTATTGACAACACCTGTCATTCCTGTTCCATCAGTTATTAAAACATCATCTGCATTTGCATTAACATGATGTTTTATAATATGACGCGCCTGATGATATGCTTTAGTCATTGCTGTACCAGAAACTGTAGTCTCTGTATGGGTATTGGCCACAAAAGGACCAAATTCATTCATTAATTTTTCCTCGATAGGGCGATATAAACGACCACTGGCTGTCCAATCTGTATAAATAATTTGTTGCTGCCCGTAGGGAGTTTCAAATTTTTGATTGATTCCAATAATGTTATCGCGAAACTGTTGGAAGTATTGTTCTAATTGAGTTGGCATTTCTGTGGTGGTCATTGTTACTTAATTTGAGTTCAAAGATATAGGTTTTCTTGCGATTTTTAAAATTAGAAATTTATTTGGAGGTCTCTTTTGAAACCTGATAATGTGAATTTCTAATCCGCGCCCAAAAAAGCACCATTCTTCCAAATTTAGCCCCGGTTGCAGTGAAAATCCTTTCTAGTCCTGAACTTGTTTCAGGATCCTGAAACAAGTTCAGGACTAGAAAGATTGTAACGTAAAACGGGAACATTGCTACTAAAAAAGCCCAATCATTCGCTCCAAAAACGGAACCAAATTAACTTAAAAACAAAATCCTTTCAAAAGTTTACACTCTGAAAGGATTTTTTATTTTAGAACTATTGGTTTTATAAATCAAACCCTACTGAAAATTGCCAAACTCTGTTATGTGCCTGACCACTATCATACAAATCTCCTAAACCCAAATGATAACGTACACCTAAACTTATACCGGAATCGGTTTTAAAACCACCTCCAAAGTTCATTCCCCAATCAAAATTGTTTGGATCGTATTCTTGTGAACTACTAATGAAACCATTATACTCTTCTTTATGAGAAATAGCCAATCCTATTTGTGGGCCTGCTTCCAAAAAGAAATTTTTAGAAGGATACGCTTTAAGCATTACCGGTAAATTGATATAATTTAATTTTTGCGTAAATGTCCCATTACTGTCTTTGATCTCATATCCTTGTTGAGAATACATTAATTCCGGTTGAATTGAAAAATTTGGGCTAATAAATTCCTCGCCGTAAACACCTACATGAAATCCATGACGTTGTCCTGTTTCTCCTTGACCATCATAATTTACTGCGGCTAAATTATACCCGCCTTTTATACCTGCGTTTGATTTGTGATACGTTTTATTTTGGGCACTGATTGAAGCTACCATCCCAAAAAATAAGGCAATTATTAAATTCTGCTTTTTCATAAAATTTCTGTTTTTGAATTATAATATATCTACTATTTTATTTTCCTCCATTGGCACGCAGATCTGCAATACATTGTGCGTCTAACTGCGGCGCTGATCCACCTGAAACCATATTCCCAATACCATTTCCTGTTTCTGAAGACCAAAACATTAAGCAACTATTTACATTACAATGCTTAGCATGTGCCGTATCTTCATGATTACTTTGCAAAGCGGTACCAAGGTTTGTCAGTCCAAGAATATGTCCAAACTCGTGTGTAATTACCGTCGTTTCAAGCAAAGTCCTGTTTGGCTCAAATGGACTGTCGCTTAAACCTTGAACGGTTTTTTCATAAATAACAAATGAAGTATTTCTATACGCGGTTCCTAAAATAACACTTGTACTGGTATCACTAGTTGATTGTCCATCGGCAAAGAATGCCCATATCGCTACTTGATTTGCCGTATTGTATTTTGTTCTGTTAGCATCCTCAATTGCTGCGATTTCTTCATTTGTATAAGGAGCATTCCCAGGCGAGGCAATTGCTCTTTTAATTACAGTTATTCCCCCAGGTTTATAGGTTCTTGCTTCTAGAAACGCTACGAAGTTGTTTATTGCGGCAGTTGTGGGTTCAAATCCTACGACATAAACCAATTCAACAACTGTACTTTTAAACGTATTGTCAGATAATAAATCATTTGCCGAACTACCGGTAGGCTTTTTATTGTTAGCAATGGAACTTACTGTTCCGGAACTGTTACTTAAATCATCCTCTTTTGAACAGGATAGCAATAAGCCAAAACATATCGTTAGTACTGCAATTCTTTTTTTCATTATTATCTTTTTAAGTTATTAGTTAATTTATAAATAACAGCTACAGTATTTACCGCAACTGTTATTTATTATATAGCATTCAAATTAAACCCTGCTTTATATTTGTTTCAAAATTACTGTTACTGCTGCGTTAGTAGTACTTTGTAATGAAATTGATGTAGCAGTAAAACTAGTTACTTTCCAATTATTGTTTAACAAATTGAATGTCGCATTACCAGAAAAATTCAATTTAAGAAAAACTTCTAATTGTGAACTCACAGCATAGGTTCCATTTACAGTTGCGCTTAATGTACTAACAGCAGTTACAGATAAATTATTTGCAAAATCAACCGTGTAATCTTTATAGTTAGTTGCGGTATTGACTCCTGAAGTTAAAAATGATTCCACTTTAAACTTTCCATTTACCAAAATTGTCTCTAGTTTTTTTGAATTTTCAACCGCCGTTGCCATTGTTGCTTCTGTTTTTAGAGATGCATTAATAGTCGATTGAAATTCAGCGTCACTTGAAATTGTTGTTTTTGTACCATCAATAAGCGTAACTGTCATTGGGTATTTTACTGAAAATAATTCCGTGCTGCTTACATTAGACATATACGTATATAATTGTTGCTCGGATGTGATGACAACACTTCCTGTTTGTACTAAACTAACATTATACGTTAAAATTGTAATTGGGAAGTTAATATTTACCGAAGAAATGGCATCTTGTCCAGAAGCCTCTGCTGATGTACACGCATTAAGAATAGCATTATACTCTATTTGATTAGTAACAGTTGCCTCTGTATAGTTACTTAATTTTACTTTTAAAGGGAATTGCAGAACGACAGTATCTTGATTATTATTGTATTGTCCTAAAATAGAAATTACCTGTTGGTAATCCAGTTGACTTAAAATTGAAACCTGAATACCATTAACTTTTGCACTAGCTGGTAGTACAATTGAAGAGCAAGAAGCTCCATCAATAAAATCATCAAATGAGCCATCGTACATAGAAGTACGTTTTAAATTGTTTGCAGTCGTAGAATTGGCTGCATTTGTATTTGGATTTTCTCCGTAAACATCGTTTACTTCACTTTGACAAGAAGTAAAACCTAAAATAGCCATTAGTGCAATCCCTGTAATCGTTTTTAATTTTTTCATGATTTTCAAATTTAATGTTTTTTTATATTTACAAGCGGTCTTTCTTGCGCCTTTCTGTTAGTAAGACAACTCTCTTTGTATTTACCCTACCCTAAATTCTAAAAAAAATAAAATAATTAATCAAATAAAACGCAACACATTTATTTACAATATTTTAAACATTTAAATTTTAATTAAAATAAAGTAAACTCATAATTTACAACATTAATTTTGAAAAAAAAAATTACTTTTACCACCTACCAAAATGAAATAGTATTAAATGAGCGACGATAACACTAAACTTTGCGAAGAAAATCATTTTAGAGACTTTTACTTAAAACATGTCCAATCGGCAAATAACTTTGCTTATTATAAATGTGGCGATAACGAAGCTGCATTAGACTTGGTACAGGATGCATTTACTAAAATTTGGGAGAATTGTTCCAAAATTGATTTTAGTAAAGTAAAAACCTATTTGTTTACCAGCATCAATAATTTATTTCTAAACAATATCAAGCATCAAAAAGTCGTACTGGCTTATGCTAAAGAATCTCCAAATTTAGATACCAACAATCAAAGTCCTGAATATTTATTAGAAGAAGAAGAATTTAAACAAAAACTTACCCATGCAATCGCATCATTAAGCGAAGTGCAAAGGGAAGTATTTTTACTGAATCGTATAGATGGAAAAAAGTACAGAGAAATAGCGGAGTTACTCGATATCTCTCAAAAAACCGTAGAGAAAAGAATGTCTGGAGCACTACAAATATTAAAAGCCCAAATAGAAAATATATAATTAGTCATTTAGCTATAGGGTAAATACAAAGTTAGTTGTCTTATAAACATAGAGATATAAAATGAAAAACGAAAAAGAGATATTAAAATGGTTGAATAATGAGCTTTCAAGCAAAGAAATTAAGGATTTAAAACAATCTGAAGGTTTTGAAACGCTGGAAAAAATTGCTCATTATGCATCACAATTGGAAACTCCAAAAGTGGATGCAGCTGTTGCACTTGAATCTTTTAAGCTCAGAAACAAAACTAAAAAAGAAACAAAAGTTAGAACACTAAACTTTAAGACATTCTATAAAGTTGCTGCTGTCCTGGCTATTTTATTAACTTCATCCTATTTCTTATTCTTTAATAATACTACCTCATTCGAAACTCAAATAGCACAAACGAAAACCTTCAATCTTCCCGATAACTCAGAAGTAACATTAAATGCCGCTTCAAAAATAACATTCAATGAAAAGAAATGGAAAGAAAAAAGAGATTTATCACTGCAAGGCGAAGCTTATTTTAAGGTGCAAAAGGGACAAACTTTTAGTGTTAATACCTCCGATGGAATCGTTCAAGTACTAGGCACACATTTTAATGTAAAACAACGGGACAACTATTTTGAGGTTCACTGTTACGAGGGATTAGTAAGTGTAACGTATAAAAATGAAACCGTAAAATTACCCCCTGGTAAAACATTTCGTGTAATCAATAATCAAATTCAAAACGTTGAAGATTACGAGGCAACAAACCCGTCTTGGATACAACAAGAATCAACCTTTAACGGAATTCCGTTAGATCAGGTTATTGCAGAACTAGAGCGTCAATATGATATAAAAATTAAAGTAAAAGATGTGGATACTTCAAAACTTTTTACGGGAAGTTTTACACATACTGACAAAGAAATAGCGCTTCAAGCGGTTACAATTCCGCTTCAATTAAGTTACAGCACCGAAGGCAAAAATATTATATTTTACAACTATGGTCTTAAATAAATGGCTGATTTATTTGCTACTTTTTATTGGCAGTATTTGTTACGGACAAAATACAGCTAAAAAAACACCTTTGACTGCCGTTATTATTTCCGTCGAAAAACAATTCAATGTTAAGTTTTCGTATGCCGTTGAAGATGTAGCTATCATTAAAATTGACAAACCGAATGCTTCTTTTACATTACAAGAAACAATTGATTATCTAAATTCGAAAACACTTTTAAATTTTAAAGCGCTAGACAGTCGATATGTTACTGTTTCAGTGCTGAACAAAACAATATCCATTTGTGGGGTTGTTTTCGACGAAAAAAAATCTCTTTTAGTTGGCGCTTCAATATTGGTAAATGATATTGGAAGAAGTACCATAACAGATGAAACGGGAAAATTTAAATTACAGAACATTCCGATCAATGCAATACTAAGCATTTCCTATTTGGGTTTTGAATCCAAACAATTTGAAGCAAGCGAATTGTTTTCTGCACAAAAAAACTGCAAAGAAATTGTTCTATCCGCAAAAAATGAGGAACTGAATCAGGTTTTGATAAATGTCTATTTAACCCCTGGATTACAAAAATATTTAGATGGAAGCACTGTTTTAAATACTAAAAAATTTGGTATTCTTCCCGGATTAATAGAACCGGACATTTTGCAATCTATACAAGCGCTTCCCGGTGTTGAAAGTTCCAATGAAAGCATCGCTAATATCAACGTTCGTGGCGGTACTAATGATCAAAATTTAATCCTGTGGGATAATATCAAAATGTACCATTCCGGTCACTTTTTCGGTTTAATTTCTGCTTACAACCCAAACCTTACCGAAAGAGTAGTGGTGAGCAAAAACGGAACAAGTGCGGAATATAGCGATGGCGTTTCCAGTACGATAAGTATGTACACTAAGGATGTTATATCTAATACGTTTTCAGGAGGCGGAGGAATAAATCTACTCAGTGTCGATGCGTTTTTGGAAATCCCTATTGCTAGAAACCTGGCACTACATATATCCGGACGCCGTTCTGTTACCGAATTATTTAAATCCCCTACCTATACCCGATATTTTGAACGCAGTTTTCAAGACAGTGAAATCAATGCCGACAGCGATAAAAATGATACTTCCTCTGACTTTTACTTCTATGATTATACGGCTAAATTGCTTTTTGATTTAAATGAAAAACATCAATTCAGAGCCAACGTCATTGGGATTAATAATGCGTTAGATTATTCAGAACGTTTAACTGCAAACTCAAATACAACCCAATCTAAAACCAGTAACCTATCTCAGAAAAATATTGGTTACGGAGGAAATTGGAAAGCACAATGGAGTCCAAAATTAAGTTCCAACTTCAACACTTACTTTTCTAGATATAATATTGATGCTGCGGATTATAGAGTTGAAACGGATCAACGCTTGACTGAAGCCAACGAAGTGCTTGAAACGGGAGTAAAATTGAATACTTATTACAAAACTAATGAGCACTTAAATTTCTTAGTTGGTTATCAATTAAATGAAACGGGTATGCTCAATCAAACCGTTGTTAGTAATCCTTCCTACTCCAGCACCATAAAAGACGTATTGCGAAATCATGCTGTATTTTCTGAAGCCGAATTCAACAAAAAAAACACCTATTTGAGAGTTGGGGTACGCTTAAATTATTTTCAAAAATTTGCAAAGTTTTTGGTGGAGCCGAGAATAAACTTTAGACAAAAATTATCAAACGAATTTGCGTTAAAACTTGAAGGAGAATTTAAAAACCAATCTACTACTCAAATTGTAGATTTTGAGGATGATTTTCTAGGTGTGGAGAAAAGACGTTGGGTTCTGGTAAATAATAATGATATTCCTGTTGCCATAAGCAAGCAGGGTTCTGTTGGTGTGGAATTCAATAAAAATAAGCTACTGGTTGATCTTACGGGTTTCATAAAAAAAGTTGACGGAATCACCGCCTCCAATCAGGGATTTTATAACAATTTTCAATATAAAAATGCTCATGGTAGCTATATTGTAAAAGGCATCGAGTTTTTAGCAAATAAGACTGCTCGCAACTATAGTACTTGGATTAGTTATACTTTTAGTGTCAATGATTATGAATTTGAAACTTTTAATCCATCGACATTCCCGAATAATGCAGATATTAGACATTCGATTTCTTTTGGCCTTAACTATGAAATTAATAAAAACTTAAAAGCCTCTATTGGCGGAATTTGGAGAAATGGACAACCATATACAAAACCAGTTAAAGGTGATGAAACAGTAACCATTGGCAATACAACGATGGTCAATTATGATAGCCCTAATGGTAGCAGCCTAAATAATTTCATGCGTTTGGATGCATCCTTTAGTTATAACTTTAATGTTACAAATGCCATAAAGGCAACTGTGCGTGCAGGTATAATTAATTTAACTAACGAAGATAATATAATCAATAGGTATTACAAGGTCGATCCAAACAACACTGATAACGCTATAAAAGTGGATAACAAATCACTTGGCCTAACCCCAAATGTAAGTTTTAGAGTGAATTTTTAATTCCATTTTATACCGCATAATAAAAATTAAAACCCTTTCAAATTTTATTTTGAAAGGGTTCCTATTATATAAAAACATGAAATTAAATTCCTGCTACTGCTTTTATTTCTTCAATGATTCGAAGTGCTAACACATCTGCTTTTTCTTGTGAAGACGCTTCCGTGTAAATACGAATAATTGGCTCTGTATTCGATTTTCTTAGATGAACCCAATTTTCAGCAAAGTCAATTTTCACGCCGTCAATAGTGGTAATATCTTCATCCTTGTATTTCTCAGTCATGGCCACAAGAATCGCATCTACATCAATTTGTGGTGTCAATTCAATTTTATTTTTGCTCATATAATATTCAGGATACGAAGCGCGTAAAGCAGAAACTGTCATTTTCTTGTTGGCCAAATGTGTTAAAAACAACGCCACTCCCACCAAACTATCACGACCGTAATGCAATTCCGGATAAATGATTCCGCCGTTTCCTTCGCCGCCTATCACCGCATTATTCTTCTTCATCAATTCCACTACATTTACCTCGCCTACGGCACTGGCTTCATAGTTTCCATTATGTGCATTTGTCACATCACGCAATGCACGGGAAGACGACATATTCGAAACGG
The DNA here is from genome assembly GCF_042787235.1 of Flavobacterium zhoui. NCBI lineage: Bacteria > Pseudomonadati > Bacteroidota > Flavobacteriia > Flavobacteriales > Flavobacteriaceae > Flavobacterium > Flavobacterium zhoui. The sequence goes on along the minus strand of NZ_JBHZPY010000016.1, from coordinate 32,782 downwards.
TGTTTCCTGGTGTTTTACTCAAAACATAATCGGCGCAAGCCACCAAGGTATATTCTTCACCAAACATTTCACCGTTTTCGCAAATGAAAGCCAAACGATCCACATCGGGATCTACCACGATACCTAAATCCGCTTTTTCTTTGACAACCAATTCCGAAATATCTGTTAAGTGTTCTTTTAAAGGTTCCGGATTATGAGGAAAATGTCCGTTTGGTTCACAGTATAATTCTACTACTTCAACGCCCATTAATTCTAGTAATCTTGGGATAATAATCCCTCCTGAAGAATTTACACCATCCACCACCACTTTAAATTTAGCCGCTTTTACAGCATCAACATCTACAAGTGGTAAATTTAAGACCTCGTCAATATGAATATCCATATACGCATCGTTAATAATAATAGCGCCTAAATCATCCACATCCGAGAAATCGAAAGCTTCCGCCTCAGCAATTTCAAGAATTTTCAGCCCTTCTTCACCATTTAGGAACTCGCCTTTTTCATTCAATAATTTCAAGGCATTCCATTGTTTTGGATTGTGAGAAGCGGTAAGGATAATTCCACCTTCTGCTTTTTCTAACGGAACAGCAACTTCAACCGTTGGTGTTGTTGAAAGTCCTAAATCAATGACATCAATTCCTAAACCAATTAAAGTATTTACCACCAAATTGTGAATCATTGGTCCCGAAATACGGGCATCACGCCCTACAACAACAGTGATTTTATCTTTTCCTATATATTTTTTTAGCCAAGTTCCATACGCCGAAGCAAATTTAACCGCATCAACCGGGGTCAGGTTATCCCCTACTTTCCCACCAATAGTTCCACGAATTCCTGATATTGATTTTATTAAAGTCATTATTAGTATTTTAAATATTGAAATATAAATTTTTAATTTGATCACAAATATAATAATTGACAGTTTACAATAGTCATTTATAATTCATAAATTAGGCGAATGAATTTTTTAGCGCACATATACCTTTCCGGAGATAATGATTTAATAAAAATCGGCAATTTTATGGCTGATGGTATTCGGGGAAAACATTTTGAAACGTATCCAATTGATGTTCAAAAAGGAATTATTCTACATCGTGCCATCGACACTTTTACAGATGCTCATTCCATATTCAGACAAAGCACTAAGCGCCTGCATAAAAATTACCATCATTATGCGGGTGTGATCGTAGATGTTTTCTATGATCATTTTTTGGCTAAAAACTGGAACATGTACTCTAATGAAAAACTAGAAGAATTTGTAGGTCGCTTTTATCAATCTTTGCATAATAATCCTGATATTTTATCCGATAGAACCAAAGGAATGATGCCCTACATGATTGAACATAATTGGCTAGTGAGTTATCAAACAGTTGAAGGAATCAATCGAATTTTGACACAAATGGATCATCGCACCAAAAACGAATCCAAAATGCGTTTTGCTACAACTGAACTTTCAGAATTTTATTCGGAATTTGAAACCGAGTTTAGCGAGTTTTTTAAAGAATTAATACTATTTTCGAATGAAAAAATAATCACCTTATGAAAAAAATACTTTTTCTCCTTGCCTTTGCTGTTTTAGGCTGTAAATCAAATGAAAAAACTGTTGAACCTACAGGTTTAGTAACTTCAAAAGCGATGGTGGTTTCTGCTCGCGACGAAGCTTCGCAAATTGGAATTGACATCATGAAAAAGGGCGGAAACGCTTTTGATGCTATGGTAGCAACTGAACTGGCTTTGGCGGTTTCACATCCACAGGCAGGAAATATTGGCGGTGGTGGTTTCATGGTTTTCAGAAAAGCAAATGGCGAAACAGGTGCTATAGATTACCGAGAAAAAGCACCTTTGGCCGCATCAAAAGATATGTTCTTGGATAAAGACGGAAATGTTATTGAAGGTAAAAGTAGAGAAACCGCTTTGGCATCCGGAATTCCGGGTACCATTGCCGGAATATTCGAAGTGCACAAAAAATATGGTTCCTTACCTATAAATGAAATTCTGAAACCTGTAATTGCTTTGGCAGAAAGAGGTGTTGTCGTTACTAAATTTCAAGCGCAAAGTCTAGCGGATTACCGAGCTTCTTTCATCAAGGTTAACGGGCGTAACAGTTTATTTTCAAAAGAATATAAAGAAAATGACACTATTAAATATCCAGCATTAGCAGCTACTTTAAAAAGAATTGCAATGAATGGCCGTGATGAATTTTATCATGGAGAAACCGCTCAAAAACTAGTTGCTTTTTTAGCCAATAAAGGCGGAAATGTAACAATGGAGGATTTGAAAAAATACCAAGCAAAATGGAGAACACCCATTACATTTCAATATAAAGAATTAAAGATTACCTCAATGTCTCCACCAAGCAGTGGCGGAATTTGTTTAAATCAAATCATGAAAATGATTGAGCCTTATAACCTTTCACAAATGGGACACAACAGTCAAAAAACGATTCAGGTAATTACGGAAGCGGAACGAAGAGCGTATGCCGACCGGAATTATTTCTTGGGAGATCCTGATTTTGTAGAGCTTCCTTTGAAAGAATTAGTCGATCCAGCCTATTTAGAAAAGAGAATGAATGATTTTTCATTCGATCATGCTTCAAAATCTTCGGATATCGCTAATGGGAAAATTAAAGGATATGAAAGCAAGCAAACCACTCATTATTCGATTGTGGATGCCAAAGGGAATGCTGTATCGGTAACGACTACATTAAATGACAATTATGGTTCTAAAATATATTGCGATGAACTGGGCTTCTTTTTAAATAATCAAATGGACGATTTCAGCGCAAAGCCAGGGGTTCCAAATTTATATGGACTTACAGGAACGGAAGCCAACAGCATTGCTCCCGAAAAAAGAATGCTGAGCTCTATGTCGCCAACAATTGTAGAGAAAGACGGTAAACTTTTTATGGTTGTGGGAACGCCGGGTGGTTCAACGATCATTACATCTGTTTTACAGACGATATTGAATGTGTATGAATTTGGAATGAGCATGCAAGAAGCAGTAAATGCACCAAGATTTCATCATCAATGGCTACCTGATGAAATTACATTTGAACCCAATTCTTTTGATAAAGAATTATTAAATAATTTAAAGAAAAAAGGATATAACATCAATGAAAAAAATAAGGAAATCATTGGGGAATTAGATGCTATTTTGGTATTACGAAATGGAAAACTTGAAGGTGGTGCAGATAAAAGAGGTGATAATAAAGCGGTCGGTTTTTAAATAATATATTCTTATAAATTCATAATATCAGAATGAAAAAAATTATTATTCTATTAAGTATTTTTTCTATTGGATGTAAAACCCAAAATGTAATGGTAAAGCCTACAGGACTGGTTGCTAATAAAGCAATGGTAGTTTCGGCACGGGAAGAAGCTTCAAAAATTGGAGTTGAAATCATGAAGAAAGGCGGTAATGCTTTTGATGCGATGGTTGCAACCGAATTGGCGCTTGCAGTTGCTTATCCGTTTGCAGGAAATCTTGGCGGTGGCGGTTTTATGGTGTATCGAAAAGCAAACGGCGAAGTTGGTTCATTGGATTACCGAGAAAAAGCACCATTAGCAGCCACTAAAGATATGTTCCTTGACAAAAAAGGAAATGTTATAAAAGGAAAAAGTACAGGGACAGCTTTGGCCATTGGCGTGCCTGGAACGATTGCCGGAGTTTTTGAAGTTCATAGAAAATTAGGTTCTTTGTCTATCGAAGAAATATTAAAACCTGTAATTGCATTAGCAGAAAGAGGTGTGATAGTTACTAAGAAACAAGAACTTCGTTTTAATGATTATAAAGTGGAAATATTGAAAAGAAATGGACCAAATTCTCTGTTTTCTACTGTTTTCAAAGAAAACGACTTTATAAAATATCCGGCATTAGCTGCTACTCTAAAAAGAATTACCAAAAATGGCAGAGATGAATTTTACAAAGGGGAAACCGCTAAAACATTAATTAAATACCTGCACGAAAAAGGAGCCATAATCACTTTGGAAGATTTGGCTCAATACGAAGCCAAATGGAGAACGCCACTCACTTTTGATTATAAAGATCTAAAGGTGATTTCTATGCCTCCACCTAGCAGTGGCGGAATATGTCTGGCTGAAATATTCAAAATGATAGCACCTCATGATTTGGCTAAAATGGGACACAATACAACAGAAGCCATTCAAGTTATTGTAGAAGCTGAAAGAAGAGCCTATGCCGACAGAAGTTATTATCTGGGTGATCCTGATTTTGTAAAAATTCCACTAAAAGCATTAATGGCTGATAATTATTTAAAACAACGAATGTCGAATTTTAGTTTTGAAAAAGCCACTTTATCATCGGATATAAAAGAAGGAAAAGTAAATTATAACGAGAGTATGGAAACTACTCATTATTCTATTGTGGATCAGTTTGGCAATGCGGTTTCAGCAACTACAACATTAAATGATGGTTATGGTTCCAAATATTACTGTGACGAATTGGGCTTTTTCTTAAACAATGAAATGGATGATTTCAGTACGAAGCCAGGTGAGCCAAATATGTTTGGTTTGGTAGGAAATGAAGCCAACAGTATTGCGCCACAAAAAAGAATGTTGAGTTCGATGACGCCAACCATCGTCGAGAAAAACGGAAAATTATTTATGGTTGTAGGCTCTCCAGGTGGATCGACGATTATCACTTCGGTATTGCAAACGATATTAAATGTTTACGAATATAGTTTGAGTATGCAGGAATCCGTAAATGCACCCCGTTTTCATCATCAGTGGCTGCCTGATCTTATCACTTTTGAACCGAACACTTTCGACACAAAAACCTTTGAAACCTTGAAATCAAAAGGATATCTTATCAATGAAAAAATGACTCCCGTAATAGGAAAAGTAGATGCTATTTTGGCTTTGCCAAATAAAACTTTAGAAGGTGGAGCAGATTTTAGAGGAGATGATAAAGCGGTTGGATTTTAAAAAGGAACAATTTATGAAATTTATACCTGCCTTAGAGCATGCTTTCGCAGCAAACCAAAATTCGGAAAATGCTTTTGCAATGGCCAAATATATGCGAAATAATTTTTCTTTCTTTGGAATAAAAACAGACGACAGAAGACGCATTTTCAAGGAAATTTGGAAACAAAACAAAAACGAAGTTACTGAAAATGCAAGGGAGATTGCTTTAGAACTATATTCGAAACCAGAACGGGAATTCCATTATTGCGCAATTGAAATTTTGATAAAAGAACTCAAAGGAAATTATAAGAAAGATGATATTCAAATCATTGAAAAATTAATTGTTACAAATACTTGGTGGGATAGTGTTGATACAATTGCAAAATACATTTTGGGAGAATATTTATTAGAATTCTCATTGGAAACCAAAAATATAATTGCCCTTTTTTCTAAATCAGAGAATATATGGCTGAATCGAAGCACTATTTTATTTCAATTGAATTATAAACAAAAAACAAACTTTGATTTATTGAAAACTGAATGCAATAAACATAAAATGTCTAAGGAATTTTTCATTCAAAAAGCAATAGGATGGGCATTAAGGGAATATGCAAAAATAAATCCTGAAGCGGTAAAAATTTTTGTTGCTAACAATAATTTAATGCCCTTGAGTACAAAAGAAGCATTGAAAAATATCAAGTAAGCTAATAATAATTGTAATTTAGCACTCTTTAAAAAAATAGAATGTTCAAAAAATATCTCTCGAAACTAGAAACCGTAATCGCTTTTGCACAATCTATTTTAACACCAAAGCAATTTATATTTTTATCTGCGGTTATGGTTGGTATTTCTTCGGCTTTTGCGGTGATTGTACTAAAATCCTTTGCCCATTGGGTGTTTTCGTTTGCGACATATATTAATGGTATTTTAAAATTAAGCTTCATCAATAGTATTTTACCAATAATTGGAATACTTTTGACTGTTTTTGTTGTCAAAAAAGTTCTGGGAGGCACAATTGAGAAGGGAACATCACAGATTTTATATACGGTCGCAAAAAAAGCGAGTATCATACCAAAAAAGCAAATGTATGCGCAAATCATTACCAGCTCGCTTACCGTTGGTTTAGGTGGGTCTGCGGGTTTAGAGAGTCCAATTGTGATTACTGGTGCCGCTTTTGGATCCAATTACGCGCAGCGTTACAAATTAAGTTATAAGGACAGGACCTTACTTATAGGTTGCGGTGTTGCGGCTGGTGTCGCTGCGGCGTTTAATGCTCCAATTGCAGGTGTATTATTTGCCATTGAAGTTTTATTAGTTGACGTGAGTATTTCAGCATTTACTCCAATAATGATTGCTGCAGCTACGGGTGCGTTGGTATCTGTTATTGTATTGGATGAAACTATTTTATTGTCTTTCAAACAACAGCAAACATTTGATTTTCATAACATTCCTTTTTATATTCTTCTCGGTTTATTCACAGGATTTATTTCTGTTTATTATTCCAGAAACTTTGCTAGGGTAGAACATTTTTTTGGCCGACTTAAATTATCTTCATATAAAAAAGCATTATTTGGTGCTTCAATATTGGCAATCATAATCTTTGTTTTTCCAACTCTTTTTGGTGAAGGTTATGAAAGTATTAAAACTTTATCTGAAAGTGATCCGGGACAGTTACTTGAAAATACCCTTTTCAGTAGCTTTAGAAATAATAGTTGGGCCCTTTTGATATTTGTTGGTTTAACGATGATGTTAAAAGTTTTTGCTACAGGAATTACTTTAGGTTGTGGTGGTAATGGAGGAAACTTCGCTCCTTCTCTATTTCTGGGTTCTTATGTGGGTTTTTTCTTTTCTAAATTTTTAAATTTAACGGGGCTTACGAAGTTACCTATCAGTAATTTTACAATGGTTGGAATGGCAGGAATTCTAAGCGGATTATTTCATGCGCCATTAACAGCTATCTTCTTAATTGCTGAAATCACTGGGGGGTATAATTTAATGATTCCGCTTATGATAGTTGCTTCAATCAGTTTTGCCATTTCTAAACGATTTGAAAAACATTCCATGGACGTCAAGAGCTTAGCGGCAAAAGGGCATGCGTTTACGAGTAACAAAGACTCAAATATTCTAACGACATTAGATACTAACTCCATCATTCAAACAGATTATTTGACCGTTTCCCCTGATGAAAATTTAGAACGGTTAGTTGATTTAATTTCACACTCTAATCAGGTTATTTTTGCTGTTGTTGATAAAGATAAAAAAATGGTAGGTATTGTTCATTTTAATACTATAAGAGAGATCATCTTCAATCAATATCGAGTAAAATACACGTTGGTAAAAGAAGTTATGATTCAACCCATAGAAATCATTACTCCTAATGACAGTATGGAAACCGTAATGAATAAATTTGAAAATGCGAAAGTTGTATTTCTTCCAGTAGTAAAAGAAGGAAGATACTATGGTTTTATCTCGAAATCTGTGGCTCTGGAAGCGTATAGAACCAAATTGAAATCAATGACGATAGAATAAATTCCCAATTAGTTTTAACATAAACTTCTAAACTGTTCTATCGAAAGAATAAATCAAAATGGTAACTTTGCTTTTTTGCAAAAATTATGTTAGACAAAGACAATACCATTGAAGTTCAAGGCGCTCGAGTTCACAACTTAAAAAACATAGATGTTTCTATTCCTCGTGAAAAACTGGTCGTAATTACCGGTCTTTCGGGTTCTGGGAAATCCTCTTTAGCTTTTGATACGATTTATGCCGAAGGGCAACGCCGTTATGTAGAAACTTTTTCTGCTTATGCGCGTCAATTTTTGGGAGGTTTAGAACGTCCAGATGTGGATAAAATTGACGGACTTTCTCCAGTAATTGCAATTGAACAAAAAACAACCAGTAAAAGTCCACGTTCAACCGTAGGAACTATCACTGAAATATACGATTTCCTGCGATTACTGTATGCCCGTGGTGCCGATGCGTACAGCTACAATACCGGCGAAAAAATGGTTTCCTATTCTGATGAGCAAATCAAGGATTTGATTATTCAGGATTTTACCGGAAAACGAATCAATATTTTAGCACCAGTTATTCGGGCTCGAAAAGGACATTATGCAGAGCTTTTTCAACAAATTGCCAAACAAGGTTTCCTTAAAGTTCGAGTGAATGGTGATATCCTCGACATTACTTTAGGAATGAAATTAGACCGTTACAAAACACACGATATAGAAATTGTTGTGGATAGAATGGTTATTGATGATACTCCAGAAAATGAAAAACGTTTGACCGAAAGCATTAATACAGCGATGCATCATGGGGAGAATGTGTTGATGGTATTGGATCAAGATTCTAATGAAGTGAGGTTTTTTAGTCGGAATTTAATGTGTCCCTCTACCGGAATTTCTTATCAGAATCCGGAACCCAATTTATTTTCTTTCAATTCCCCAAAAGGCGCTTGTGATCATTGCAACGGATTAGGAACGGTAAATGAAATTAACCCGAAGAAGATAATCCCAAATCCAAAATTATCGATAAAAGCGGGCGGTTTTGCTCCTTTGGGCGAGTACAAATCATCTTGGATTTTCAAGCAATTGGAAATAATTGGAGAGAAATATGGTTTCAAATTGACCGATGCAGTTAGCACCATTCCGGAGGAAGCGATGGAAATGATTTTGAATGGTGGAAAAGAAAAATTCACCATCAATTCTAAAGATTTAGGAGTTGCCCGTGAATATAAAATTGATTTTGAAGGGATTTCACATTTCATCAAAAATCAACATGACGAAAGCGGTTCCACAAGTATAAAACGTTGGGCAAAGGAATTCATGGACGAAATAAAATGTCCCGTTTGCCAAGGTTCTCGTTTGAAAAAAGAAGCGATGTTCTTTAAAATCAATGAAAAAAATATTGCCGAATTGTGCGATATGGACATTTCGGATTTGACCGCTTGGTTTCTTGATTTAGAAAACCATTTATCGGATAAACAAAAACGTATCGCCACTGAAGTAATCAAAGAAATTAAGGATCGATTGAATTTTTTGATGAATGTAGGTTTGGATTATTTGGCTTTAAGCCGAAGCTCCAAATCACTTTCGGGTGGTGAAGCACAACGTATTCGTTTGGCAACTCAAATTGGTTCGCAGCTAGTTGGTGTTTTGTATATTCTCGATGAGCCAAGTATTGGTTTACACCAAAGAGACAATGACAAATTGATTCATTCTCTCGAGCAATTACGCGATATTGGAAACTCAGTGATTGTGGTGGAACACGATAAAGACATGATTGAACGTGCCGATTATGTGATTGATATTGGCCCCAAAGCAGGGAAATACGGAGGCGAAATTATCAGTAAAGGAACACCAGCCGAAATCTTGAAACATCATACTATTACAGCGATGTACATGAACGGTGAAATGAAAATTGAAGTTCCTGCAAAACGTCGGGAGGGAAATGGAAAATTCCTGAAACTGACTGGAGCAACAGGAAATAATTTGAAAAATGTTTCGATAGAATTACCTTTAGGCAAAATGATTTGCGTGACTGGAGTTTCCGGAAGTGGAAAATCAACTTTGATAAATGAAACGCTCTACCCTATTTTGAATGCCTATTATTTTAATGGTGTCAAAAAACCAAAGCCTTACAAAAAAATTGAAGGATTGGAGCACATCGACAAAGTAATTGATATTGACCAAAGCCCGATTGGAAGAACTCCAAGAAGTAATCCAGCCACCTACACCGAAGTTTTCACCGAAATCAGAAATCTGTTTACGATGACTTCCGAAAGTATGATTCGAGGATATAAAGCGGGACGATTTAGTTTTAATGTAAAAGGAGGACGCTGTGAAACCTGCGAAGGTTCAGGTGTGCGAACAATTGAAATGAACTTTTTACCCGATGTTTACGTAGAATGCGAAACGTGTCAAGGGAAACGTTTTAATAGAGAAACATTAGAAATTCGATTCAAAGGAAAATCCATTTCTGATGTTTTGAATATGACGGTAGATGAAGCGGTTCCATTTTTTGAAATGATCCCGAAGATTTACAGAAAAGTAAAAACAATTCAAGATGTTGGTTTAGGCTATATTACTTTGGGACAACAAAGTACCACGCTTTCCGGTGGTGAAGCACAACGCATCAAATTGGCAGGTGAATTATCCAAAAAAGATACCGGAAATACCTTTTATATTTTGGATGAACCCACGACTGGATTGCATTTTGAAGACATCAGAGTATTGATGGAGGTGATTAATAAACTGGTTGATAAAGGAAATACGATTTTGATTATCGAGCACAATATGGACGTAATAAAACTAGCGGATTACATCATAGATATTGGTCCAGAAGGCGGAAAAGGTGGCGGACAGCTTATTGCCAAAGGAACTCCTGAGGAAATTATAAAAAATAAAAAAAGTTATACGGCGCAATTCTTGAAAAAAGAATTACTTTAGTAATTGGGAGCGCTAGCCCAGATAAAAGTGGAAATAGCTCCAAAAAAATAAGATTATAAAATATAGAAAATGAGATTAGAAGATTTTGACAATGATGAGGATAAAGTTATCCAAGACCGATTAAAAAGAAAGACTTGGAACGAAATAAGAACCAACGACAGTTGGGCGATTTTTAAAATCATGGCCGAATTTGTAAACGGTTATGAGAGTATGGGACGCATAGGGCCCTGCGTAACTATTTTTGGCTCTGCCAGAACAAAACCAGAGCATGAATATTATTTGCTTGCCGAAAAAATTGCCTATAAAATCAGTAAAGCAGGCTATGGCGTGATTACTGGTGGCGGACCCGGAATTATGGAAGCAGGTAATAAAGGTGCGCATTTAGGCGGTGGAACCTCAGTGGGACTAAACATTGTATTACCATTTGAGCAACATTACAATCCTTATATTGACAGCGATAAAAATTTGAATTTTGATTATTTCTTTGTTCGAAAAGTGATGTTTGTGAAATATTCCCAAGGTTTTGTAGTGATGCCAGGAGGCTTTGGAACTATGGATGAATTGTTTGAAGCGATGACTTTGATTCAAACAAAAAAAATAGCCCGATTCCCTATTATCTTGGTTGGAACCAGTTTTTGGTCGGGATTGATTGACTGGATTAAGACGGTACTAGTAGAAAAAGAGGGTACGGTTCACGCTGAAGATTTGAATTTGTTTAAAATTGTTGACACCGAGGATGAGGTCGTTGAAGTTTTAGATAAATTTTATAAAAAATATGATTTATCACCAAATTTCTAAGAATTAGCTGCCTAAAAGCAGCTTTTTTTATTTTATTTTGAACTAAAATTTGTTCATTTAATGTTTAATAATAAGTACATTTATTTTTTATTAAATTTTAAATTACTTACTTGAAATCATTGTATAAAATCATCGTTTTAATTCTTGTCGTGTTGGTTTCAACAAAACAATATGGACAACATCATTCGACAATGACTGTAGAATTGAATTCAGAGAATAAAACGTTGACTATAGAACAAGAAATGACTTTTTTCAATCAGTCGAATGATACTTTGACATCGATTGTTTTGAATGATTGGAACAATGCCTATTCCAATAAAAACACACCACTGGCCAAGCGATTTTCTGATGAGTTTTACAGAGGTTTTCATTTAGCGAAAGAGGCAGAACGAGGAAGTACCAAAAATTTGACTATTACGGATAAAAGTCATTTAGTAATTGTTTGGGAACGAACAGAGAAAAACCCAGATTTTATCGTTGTTAAATTAAGAGATAAATTAATCCCCAACCATAAAATCACATTACAACTTACCTATATTGCTAAAATTCCAAGTGATAAATTCACTAAATACGGTTATAATGATAAAGAAGAAATAAACCTTAAAAACTGGTTCCTTACTCCCGCCCGATATGAAAATCATGATTTTATACGATACAGCAACAACAATTTAGATGATATCTCGAACGCTGTTTCTGGCTTTGATATTGATTTGAAGATTCCTTCGAATTTAGAAGCCATTTCCGATTTAAATAATAATAATAATAATACTCCAATCAAGACTGTCGGTTTTTCTACCTACAAATTATCTGGAAAAAACAGAACCGATTTCAGCCTTTTTATAGAACCCAAATCCAGTTTTATCAGTTTTAAAAACAGTACTAACGAGGTGCTGACCAATCTTAAAGAAAATAAACTAAGTGCGGTTCAAAAAGCAATTATTATGGATCGTGTGATGATTTATGTCACTAAACAAATTGGCCAATATCCACATGAAAAAATAATTGTTTCGCAAACGGATTACGAGAGAAACCCTTTTTATGGTTTGAATCAATTACCGTCTTTCTTGAGTCCGTTTCCGGATGAGTTTATTTTTGAAATTAAATTTTTGAAAACCTATCTGAATACTTATCTGAAAAATAGTTTACGATTAAATCCAAGAAATGACGACTGGATTTATGATGGAATTCAAGTGTATGCCATGATGAAATACATTGACGAAAACCATCCAAATACGAAGATGTTTGGTAGTATTTCCAAATTTAAATTATTGAAAAGTTATAATCTGACCAACTTAGATTTTAACGAGCAATACAGCTATTTTTATATGCTTATGGCACGGAAAAATTTAGATCAGCCATTAGGAGATCCGAAAAATACCTTAATAAAATTCAATGAGCAAATTGCGAGTAAATATCGTGCGGGTTTAAGTCTTTTATACTTGGATGATTATTTAAACCAGAATACAGTAAAGAATAGTATTCGTCAATTTTATCTTCAAAACAAGGAAAAACAAACTTCCAGAGATGATTTTGAAACGCTTTTAAAATCAAATACAAACAAAGATATTGACTGGTTTTTCAAAACAATCATCAATTCCAGAGCTATTGTTGATTACAAATTTTCTGGAGTTTCAAGAACACAAGACAGTATAACTTTTTCCGTAAAAAGTAAAACAGGAGTCTTAGTCCCTATTCCTGTTTATGGGATTAAAAAAGGGGAAGTGGTTTTTAAGAAATGGCTTGATGTACCTGAAATAGACAGCAGTTTTACGATAGAAAGAAAAAGTGCAGATAAAATTGTCATAAATTATAAAAATGAAGTTCCCGAGTATAATTTACGAAACAACTGGAAGTCTCTAAAAAGTTTTTATCCAAACAATCGTCCTTTTAAATTTAATTTCATGAAGGATTTAGAAGATCCTTACTACAATCAAATTTTGTACGTTCCCTCACTAACTTATAATTTATACGATGGTTTGTCACCGGGATTACGATTACACAACAAAACAATATTAGATAAACCATTTATCTTTGATATAAATCCATCTTATTCAACTAAAACTAATAATTTTTCCGGTTCTGGTTGGTTTGCAATTAACCAAAATTATAGAGAAAGCAGACTATATAACGCGAGATATTCGCTATCAGGTACTTATTTTCATTACGCCCCTGATGCTTTTTATCAGAAGATAAATCCAATGATTCAAATGCGAATTAGGGAAGAAAATTTTAGAGACAACAGAAAACAATTAATTATGCTGCGTCAAGTCTTAGTAAACCGCGAGAAAAGCGCTTTTGTTGTTGATAATTCAACGGAGAATTACTCGGTTTTTGATGCGAAATACTTTAATTCAACAACGGAAGTGACCAATCATCTCAGTTTCACGTCGGATATACAAATCGCAAGCAAATTCGGAAAAATTGCAAGTGAATTGGAATACCGAAAATTGTTTGAAAATAATCTTCAAATCAATTTAAGATTGTACGCTGGAAGCTTTTTATACAACAAAACCGATTCGGATTTTTTTAGTTTCGCACTGGACAGACCTACGGATTATTTGTTTGATTATGGCTATTATGGAAGATCCGAAAGTACTGGTCTTTTTAGCCAGCAATTTATATTATCGGAGGGCGGATTTAAATCGAAATTAGTAACCCCTTATGCTAACCAATGGATTACGACGGTTAACGGAAGTTTTAATATTTGGAATTGGGTAGAAATTTATGGAGACTTGGGTTTGGTTAAAAACAAGTATCAAAATCCAAAATTTGTTTATGATAGTGGTATTCGTCTGAACTTGGTTACTGATTATTTTGAATTGTATTTCCCTGTATATTCGAACAAAGGATGGGAAATAGCGCACAATAATTACAATGAAAAAATAAGATTTTTAGTTACTTTTTCACCAAAAACATTAATCAATCTTTTTAATCGAAAATGGTTCTAATCGATTGTTAAAATGATTTTTATTTACATAATTGTTATTAAAATAGTTATTTTGATGAATATAATAAAAAAAGAGGTTCGTTTTATACCAAATTTATTGTAATAATTAAATTATATTTTTTTCAATGAATTATGAAAATAGCTAGTTTTTAATTAAATTTGCTTCACAAAGTTATACTTTTCAATTATGATAAAAGAAAAAACCAATTCTACATTGACATTTGAAGATTTCAAAACCGAAGTATTAAATGACTATAGAACAGCCATAGTAAGTCGGGAATGTAGTCTATTAGGACGTAAAGAAGTATTAACCGGGAAAGCAAAATTTGGAATATTTGGAGACGGAAAAGAAGTTCCACAGTTAGCCATGGCCAAAGCTTTTAAAGACGGTGATTTTCGTTCTGGATATTATCGTGACCAAACTTTTATGATGGCCATTGGTCAATTAACCGTACAACAATTTTTTGCAGGATTGTATGGTCATACGGATATTGAACAAGAACCAATGTCAGCAGGAAGACAAATGGGTGGGCACTTTGCGACACACAGTTTGAATGAAGACGGAACTTGGAAAGATTTAACAAAACAAAAAAATTCAAGTGCAGATATTTCTCCAACGGCCGGGCAAATGCCAAGGTTGTTAGGGCTTGCACAAGCTTCAAAGATTTACAGAGAAGTTTCAGGTATAAAAAACGCAAGTAATTTCTCTGACAAAGGGAATGAGATTGCTTGGGGAACGATAGGAAATGCCAGCACATCTGAAGGATTATTTTTTGAAACTATAAATGCTGCAGGTGTTCTACAAGTACCAATGATAATGAGTGTTTGGGATGATGAATACGGTATTTCAGTACATGCAAGACATCAAACTACTAAAGAAAACATTTCTGAAATTCTAAAAGGATACCAAAAAGAAAAAAATACCAATGGGTTTGAAATACTAACAGTCAAAGGATGGGATTATGTTGATTTAGTTGCTACTTACGAGAAAGCTGCCCTTATATCAAGAGAAAACCATGTTCCAGTTTTAATACACGTAAACGAACTTACGCAGCCACAGGGGCATTCCAGTTCAGGATCTCATGAGAGATACAAGGATGCGGCCAGATTAGCCTGGGAGAAAGATTTTGATTGCATTCGCCAAATGAAACTATGGATGATAGCCATCAACATTGCGTCTCCAGAAGAAATTGAAGCCATTGATCAGGAAGCCAGAAAAGAAGTATTGGAAGGAAAAAAAGCGGCTTGGAGTGCTTTTTTAAACCCTATTATTGACGAACAGAAAGAACTTGTTTCTTTGTTGCAAAGAGTAGCAGAGACCAGTAAAAATAAAGAAACAATCTTAAAATTCATTTCTGAATTAAGTAGCAATAAATCTCCTTTGAAAAAAGAAATTCTTGTTGCGGCTAGAAAAACATTGCGATTAGTGATGAATGAAGCCGGAAAAGAGGAATTATCTCAATGGATAACTTCCTATACTAAAAAAACACAGAAAAATTTTAGCAGTAACTTATTTTCTGAAACAGAATTGAATGTATTTTCAGTAGAAAAAGTTTTACCTGAATATTCAGACAATGCGAAAGAAGACACTGATGGACGCATGATTTTGCGCGATAATTTTGATGCTATTTTTACCAAATATCCAGAAACATTGATCTTTGGCGAAGATGCAGGAAATATTGGTGATGTAAACCAAGGTTTAGAAGGAATGCAAGAGAAATACGGAGAACTTCGTGTAGCTGATGTCGGAATTCGTGAAGCAACCATTCTTGGTCAAGGTATCGGTATGGCATTACGTGGTTTACGCCCAATTGCCGAAATTCAATATTTAGATTATTTGTTGTATGCCATCCAAATTATGAGCGATGATCTAGCAACATTAAGATATAGAACGGTAGGTAAGCAAAAAGCACCTTTAATTATACGTACACGTGGCCATCGTTTAGAAGGAATCTGGCATTCAGGATCTCCTATGGGAATGATTATAAATGCAGTGCGAGGAATTCACGTTTTAGTTCCAAGAAACATGACACAAGCTGCCGGATTTTACAATTCTTTATTAGAATGTGACGAACCGGCTTTAGTAATCGAATGTTTAAATGGTTACCGATTGAAAGAAAAAATGCCGTTAAATTATGGTGAATTTAAAACCCCAATTGGTGTTGTTGAAACATTAAAAGAAGGAACAGATATTACTTTGGTTTCTTATGGTTCTACGTTAAGATTAGTGCAACAAGCCGCCAAAGAATTACTGGAAGTAGGTATTGATTGTGAGATCATCGATTTACAGTCTTTACTCCCATTTGATGTTAATCAAGATGTGGTAAAAAGTATTGCCAAAACAAACCGTCTTTTAGTTATAGACGAAGATGTTCCAGGAGGAGCTTCCGCTTATATCTTGCAACAAATTGTAGAACAACAAGATGCTTATAATTATTTAGACAGTAAACCGCAAACTTTAACTTCAAAAGCACACAGACCTGCTTACGGAACTGACGGAGATTATTTCTCTAAACCTTCGACTGAAGATATTTTTGAAAAAGTATATGGGATGATGAATGAGGTAAATCCAGTTAAATATCCAAGTTTGTATTAATACATGATTTTTTAAAAATTGAAATCCCAACTTGAAGTTGGGATTTTTTTTTGATTAATAATTAATCACTTGTTTATAAAAGAATAAAATATTAAATTGGTAATCAATTAATTAGTGGACATGCTAACTTAGCCATCACATTAAGTTAAGAATTAATCTTAATTTTAGCCTATGAAACAAGTCCGCAAAATTTATGACAAAGCTTTTAAAGAAAAAGCCGTTCAATTGAGTTATGATAGAACAAATGTATCAGAACTCGCCAGAGAGTTGGGAGTCACAGCACCACAGTTGTATAAATGGCGTAAAGAGTTTGAGGAATTTGGAGAAGGAAGTTTTCCTGGGAAAGGAAATTTAAAACTCACTCCCGAGCAAGAAAAAATCCACGAACTGGAGAAAAGACTCAAAGATGCCGAATTAGAACGTGATATATTAAAAAAAGCAATCGGCATTTTTTCCAAGAGCGGTCGATGATTTATAGTTTCATAAAAAGCAATGAACAACTATTCCCGATTGAAAAAATGTGCAAAGTTCTACAAGTGAGCAGCGGAAGTTATTACCGATGGAAAAAACAAGTAATCACAGCAAGACAACAACTAAAAATTACCATAAAAGAACAGATAACATTGATTTATTTTGCAGCCAAGCAAAGATATGGAAGTCCTAGAATAACATTGGAATTACAGTATTTAGGTTATAAAGTTTCACGAATTACAGTTGCAAAATATATGAAAGAACTTGGCTTACGAAGCAAATTAAGCAAGAAGTTCAAAGTTACAACCAACTCAAATCATAATTATTTAGTTGTCGAAAATGTATTAAACAGAGAGTTTATTGTAAAAATGCCTTCAAAAGTTTGGGTTTCGGATATTACATATATCCAAACTAAAGAGGGGTTTGTATATCTGACCACTATTATGGATTTATACGACAGAAAAATTATCGGTTGGAGTTTGAGTGACGGAATGAGTACAGAAGAAACTACCCTTGGAGCTTGGAAAATGGTAGTTAAAAATTGAAATATTGAGGAAGGTTTGATTTTTCATTCCGACAGAGGTGTTCAATATGCAAGCAAAAAGTTTGTAAATGTTCTTGATTCCTACAAAAAAATAACCCGTAGTATGAGCCGCAAAGGAAATTGTTGGGACAATGCAGTAGCGGAAAGCTTTTTTAAATCCTTGAAAACTGAATTGATTTATGGAAACAAACTGATTTCTAAAGAACAAATGAAACTGGAAATCTTTGAATACATTGAAATTTGGTACAATAGAAAAAGGAGACATTCTGCTTTGAATTATGCAACTATTGAAGAATTTAACAATCAAATTAATTACAAAAATGTAGCTTAACTTAATGTGCACTTTTTATTTGCATATCCAAACTACCGTGACAACTCCCGCCGCTCCAACTTCTTCAAAACAAGTGAAAGACAGTTCGTCAATAATAGTTGGCACAAATGGCGTAAATGTTACTATTAAAAGTGGAGCTACTAAAACTAGTGTTAATGTTTCTGGTGGTACAGCAAAAATTGAGGTAAAAAAATAAGATTCGGATATTCTCTTAATTAAAAGTTATAATGCCAATGTAAATTTTTTATGTTGGCATTTTTTATTTTATTTTAAGGTTTATTACAAATAATGCAAAATGAGCACATTAGAAACTATCTTAAAAAGTATTCAAAAAGTCAAAGTAATCGATGATTCTGTTGATAATAAATACTATACTCCTTTGGATTTATCCGTGTCAAATGCCTTTTTTTCAAAACAAGAAATTAGCACATCAACTGATTTTGAAGAATTTATTGAAAAATATTTGGCCAAAGAAAATTCAAAATTAGCTTTTGGTGGTTACAACGAAGAGCGCAATTTATACAAGCGAAGCGCCGTTTTTAATGATGCTGAAACAGAAGAAAGAAATATTCACATTGGATTAGATTTATGGATAAAAGCGGGAACTCCTGTACTGGCGGCACTTGATGGAACAATTCATAGTTTCAAACACAATGTAGGGTTGGGAGATTATGGACCAACTATTATTTTAGAACACAAAATAGAAAGTCAGACTTTTTATACACTATATGGACACCTTTCATTAGAAAGCATTGCTGAAATTGAAGTTGGCACTACTTTCAAAAAAGGACAACAATTAGCGACTTTGGGCAATGCAGCCATTAATGGAGATTATGCACCACATTTGCATTTCCAAATTATAAAAAATATTGGAGATAATTATGGAGATTATCCTGGGGTTTGCAGCAAAAATGACCTGGATTATTATTTAGAAAACTGTCCAGATCCAAACATATTATTAAAAATCACATAAATCATGAAAAAGATAATTCTTATTTTAGGTATCGTTTTATTTATTAGCTGCAAATCTAAAAAGGTCGTTGAGACACCAAAACCTGCCGAAGTTAAAATTGCAAAACTGATGCTGTCAAATGTCAATGAACTTCAAAAAGACAAAGCGTATGAACTCGGAAAAAGAGTGCTGATGACCTGCAACACTTCAAAGTTTAAACCTTTTAACGAAAGTGAAGCCACCGCTTCGGTAATTCAAAATACAACCGAAGAAAGATTGACAAAAACATGTACTAAATTTCGTCAATATTATGGAACTTTCAACGACCTGCAATTAGTCGAAATTTATAAAAACTACATTGACAAAACACTTATTTTTCGTTATAAAGCGTTATATACAAAGAAAGTAGCAAACAAAGAACTTCGTGTTTCATTGAATGAAGAAAACAAAGTTTCGGCTATTAAATCACTTGATTGGACCGATAATTTTCAAGTGAAATAGAATATTTAGCATTACCAATTGCTCGTATTTATTTTCAAAAATTTATATATTAGAGACCTTCTTTTTTTATCTTTAACATTGAAGAATAAAAAATACAAGAAGGTTCTATTTTTTAGTCTTTCTAGTAAAAAACATATTCACGAATTCCCTAAACCTTCAAAAATTATACGGCAAAATGAATCCTGCAAACTAGTAAATTAGTGACTTATTTGGCTTTTGAACTCTTATTTTTATAAAAAAAATGTAGTATTCATAGATAAAATTATAGAATTTTTTTTTATTTATTTTAAAATCACTACAGCTCTTAGCACTTCCAATTTAATAGAAGCAGCAATCTCTTTTCATTATCATACTTTATTTGTAAATTTAGAAAAAATATAAATCTGTGAATTTTACAATTTTTTTTTTTAGTTCTATAAGTTAAATCAGGAATAATAACATCATTTTTACATGATCAATTAAAAATAATAATTTGAAACTATATATCAAATACATGGTCAGTAATCGCTGTAAAATGGCGGTAAAAGAGGAATTGAAAAAACTTGGGCTTCATTTCATTGTTGTTGATTTAGGGGAAGTTGAAATCATGGAAAATATTTCTATGAATCAACGGGAACAATTAAAAAAAGCGCTTTTAGACTCAGGTCTCGAATTGATGGATGACAAAAAGTCTATGCTGATTGAAAAAATAAAAAATGTGATCATTGAAATGGTACATCATTCCACGGAAAATATCAAAGTAAATTTCTCTGATTATTTGAGTGAAAAAATGAATCATGATTATACTTATTTATCGAATTTATTTTCAGAGGTCCAAGGTACAACCATTGAACAATTTATAATTTCCCATAAAACAGAAAGAATAAAAGAATTGATTATTTATGGTGAATTAAATATTACTGAAATTGCCTGGAAAATGAACTACAGTAGTGTAGCGCATCTATCGAGTCAGTTTAAAAAAGTTACGGGTCTCTCCCCTTCTCATTTTAAACAATTGAAAGACAAAAGACGAAATCCAATTGAAGAAATTGGTATTTCAAACGAACCAAATAATTAAAAATGAAACTATCAAGGACGCAGGATCCTCAATATACTCGTAGTTTAATTGAAGCAAGTTTAGATCCACTGGTTACTATAAATAGCAGTGGTAAAATTACTGATATGAATCAAGCTACGGTCAACATTACTGGTATTGACCGCCAAAAGTTAATAGGTTCTGATTTCTTTGATTATTTTACTGAATCACAAAAAGCTCGTGAAGTATACCAAGAAGTTTTTGCTAAGGGTTCAGTTGCTGATTCTCCCCTTACACTTCGTCATAAAGAGGGAAAACTGACAGATGTATTATTCAATGGTTCCGTTTATAAAGATGATCGAGGCAATGTTTTAGGAGTTGTGATTGTAGCCCGAGATATTGCCGAACAAAAATGGGCAACTGAATTACGTTCTGTCAACAAAGAGTTAGCCTATCAAAATGATGAAAAAGAAAAACGTGCCGATGAATTAGTTATTGCCAACAAAGAATTGGCGTATCAAAATGATGAAAAAGAAAAACGTGCAGAAGAGTTAGTTATTGCAAATAAAGAATTAGCATTTCAAAATGATGAAAAAGAAAAACGTGCTGATGAGTTAGTTATTGCTAACAAAGAATTGGCGTATCAAAATGATGAAAAAGAAAAACGTGCTGACGAGTTAGTTATTGCCAATGAAGAATTAGCGTACCAAAATGACGAAAAAGAAAAACGAGCTGAGGAGTTAGTTATCGCCAATAAAGAATTAGCGTACCAAAATGATGAAAAAGAAAAACGTGCTGAGGAGTTAGTTATCGCCAATAAAGAATTAGCGTACCAAAATGATGAAAAAGAAAAACGTGCTGATGAGTTAGTAATTGCTAATAAAGAACTACGTTTTCAAAATGATGAAAAAGAAAAACGAGCAGCAGAATTACTGATTGCCAACAAAGAACTTATATTTCAGAATAAAGAAAAAGAAAAGCGAAAAATTGAAAACAAAGAATTGGAAGATTTTAGCAATTCTTTAAAATTAGCTTCTCAATATTCTTTAAGTCTTATTGAAGCAAGCCGCGATCCTCTATTTACGATTAGTCCAAAAGGGAAAATAACAGATACAAATGAGGCATCGGTAAGAGTGACAGGAGTTTTGCGTGATAAATTAATTGGTTCTGATTTCTTTGATTATTTTACTGAACCACAAGAGGCTCGAAAAGCATATCAGGAAGTTTTTGACAAAGGTTTTATAGCTGACTACCCATTGACGATAAAAGATCATAGATTAACTGATGTTTTGCTTAATGGTTCCGTTTATAAAAATGAAAAGGGCGAAGTACTTGGGGTTGTTGTGGTAGCAAGAGATATCACGGACCAAAAAAGAATTGAAAAAGAATCAATAGAGGCAAGACTTTTTGCCGAATTAGCAACTGAAATTGCGGAAGAAGCAAAACTTAATGCTGAAAATGCTACAATTATAGCAGAAAATGCAGTAAGAGCAAAACAGCAATTTTTGTCAAACATGAGTCATGAAATTCGGACACCGATGAATGCTATTATCGGATTTACGAAAGTGGTTTTAAAAACAGAATTATCTGCCAAACAAAAAGAATATTTAACAGCTATAAAAATGAGTGGCGATGCTTTAATCGTTCTTATCAACGATATACTTGATTTAGCAAAAGTAGATGCAGGAAAAATGGTATTTGAAAAAACTCCTTTTAAAATGAAGGCATCCATATCTTCTATGCTTCATTTATTTGAAACAAAAATCCAAGAGAAGAACTTACAATTAATAAAGGAATACGATGATAAAATTCCTGATGTTTTGGTGGGAGATCCAGTTCGATTGCACCAAATAATTTTAAATCTTGTTAGTAATGCAGTGAAATTTACTAATCAAGGAGATATTACCGTAGGAGTTCATATGCTGCATGAAGATAATGAAAAAGTTATTCTTGAATTTGCGGTTACAGATACTGGAATTGGTATTCCTAAAGCAAAAATAGATACCATATTCGAGAACTTCCAACAGGCAACTAGCGATACTTCAAGGCTATATGGAGGAACCGGACTTGGACTAGCTATCGTGAAACAATTAGTGGAACCACAAGGAGGAAAAATCCGAGTAAAAAGTACTGTTGATTTTGGAACTACCTTTAGTTTTACATTACCTTTTCAAAAAACAAATGCCGATGCTCAATTAGAGAATGAAATTCTAGAATTGGATACCGAAATAAAAGATATAAAAGTATTAGTAGTTGAAGATATTGCACTTAATCAATTATTAATGAAAACGCTGTTGGATGATTTTGGATTCGATAGAGATATTGCCGAAAACGGTCAAATAGCAATCGAAAAATTAAAAGCTAAAAAGTATGATATTATACTGATGGATTTGCAAATGCCTGTAATGAATGGATTTGAAGCCACAGAATATATTCGTAATACGATGAATTCAAAAATTCCCATTATTGCATTGACTGCTGATGTTACTACAGTAGATTTGGCAAAATGCAAATCCGTAGGAATGAATGATTATATTGCAAAACCTGTTGACGAAAGAGTGTTGTACAGTAAAATAGTTGGAATACTAAAAAAACCAAAATTGGTGAAACTTAGTATAAAGCTTAATGAAAATATTGGGGATAAAAATGGTTCTGAAAAAAAAATAAAATGTATTGACTTAGTTTATTTAAATCAACGAACAAAGTCTAATCCAACATTAATGATGGAGATGATTTCACTTTATTTAAAACAAACACCTTCCTTAATATGCACCATAAAGAAAAGTTTAGCGGATGAAGATTGGCTATTATTAGGCTCAACCGTGCATAAAATGATTCCTTCATTTTCAATAATGGGTATCCATCCTGATTTTGAAAACATGGCAAAAAAAATTCATGAATACGCAATCGCAAAAGAACAAAAAGACGACATACACGACTTAGTCAGACAACTTGAAGAAATTTGTTTGCAGGCTTGTAATGAACTAGAAGAAGAATTTAACCTTATAAAAAACACATAATTTTGAAAAACGATACTAAAATAAAAATATTCTTGGTAGATGATGATGCATTATTTTTAAAATCCCTAGAAATTGAATTTCTAGAAAACGCTGATTTTAATATTGAAACTTATCCTACAGGGGAACTGTGTGTTGCAAACTTGTCTAATACTCCTGATGTTGTAATATTAGATTATCAACTTGATGGTATTGTAGAAAATGCCATGAACGGACTGGAAACTTTGGATAAAATAAAAAATTTTAATCCTAACATCCCCGTTGTAATGTTGTCTTCTCAGGATAAAATTGAGGTAGCAATAAACTGTATGCATCACAAAGCATTTGATTATGTTGTAAAAAGTGAAACTGCATTTGTTCGTTTACAAAAGATTATTACTACCATTTTTAAATATCAAAAAATGGAAAAAGAATTAAGCTGGTATATGGACCGCATGTAATCCATATTCCTCTATAACTATCCTTATCATTCATCGATCGGTATTTTAATCACTCTCGATTTGGTCAAGTTAAAACCAAATTTATTTCAATAAAATGCAGTATAAAAACACATCAGATCTAGAAATTTCATTGCTATTAGAAGCGATTTATAGAAAACATGGTTATGATTTCAGGCAGTATTCTCAAGCTCATATTCGCCGAAGAATAATGAACAGAATGGCCATTTCAGGATTTGCAGATATTTCTCAAATGCAGTCTAAAGTTTTGAATGACGAAGCATTTGCTTCAGAACTACTGCAGGATTTATCAATAACGGTAACCGAAATGTTTCGTGATCCAACTTTTTATCGGTCATTAAGAGAAAAGGTCATCCCTATTTTAAAAACGTATCCCTTTATAAAAATATGGCATGCTGGCTGTGCTACAGGAGAAGAAGCGTATTCAATGGCTATTCTTTTGCAGGAAGAAGGCCTGTATGACAGAACTACGATTTATGCCACTGATTTTAACCAGTTGGCATTGAACCGTGCAAAAGAAGGTATTTTTTCGAACAAAATGATAAAAGAATACACTGTAAATTATCAACTGTCCGGAGGAAAAGAATCTTTTTCGTATTATTATACTTCGAGTTATGATCATGTGATTATGAACCAATCTTTGAAAAAAAATATTGTTTGGGCCAATCATAATTTAGTAACAGATAGCGTATTTGCTGAAGTTAACTTGATATTATGTCGAAATGTACTCATATATTTTGATAAAAATTTGCAAAACAGTGTGCAAACTCTTTTTTACAATAGCCTCATTAATGGAGGCGTTTTATGTTTAGGATCTAAAGAAAGTTTGCGATATTCCGATTTATATTCGGAGTATCAAGAGATGGATACTAAACAACGAATATTTAAAAAGAAATATTAAATGCGTTATGAAGCAATTGTTATAGGAGTTTCATCTGGAGGCATGAATGTTTTAAAAATTATATCCGCAGCCTTACCGATTAATTTCAAAATACCAATTATTATAGTCCAACACGTAGGGGCGACTTCCGATAGCCAATGGATACAACTTTTAGATAAAAAAAGTAATCTTCATGTTAAGGAAGCCGATGAAAAAGAAATAATAGAAAATGGAAAAATTTACATTGCTTCACCTAATTATCATTTACTAATTGAAAAAGATAAAACTTTTTCAATCACAATAGACGAACGCGTAAATTTTGCAAGACCAGCAATTGATGTTTTGTTTGAAACAGCTGCTGAGGCTTACAGGAACAAATTAATAGGAATCGTGCTAACAGGCTCAAATAATGATGGCACTAAAGGTATAAAACGAATAAAAGAATGTGGTGGTCTGACCATTATTCAAGACCCAAAAACAGCTGAATATCCTTATATGCCCGAATCAGCGATTAGGGCTATTGAACCTGATCATGTTTTATCAATAGAGAACATAATCGCATTATTGATAAAACTGAATTCGTAAAAACGAATAGATATAAACTTTACAAATAAAAAAATGAAAATGACCCTTGGCAGAAAAATAGTAATCGGATTTAGTACCTGTGTCGTTGTCCTTTTAGCAGTTGCAATTTTCTCTTATAAAAATAGTGAAAAATTTGTCACTTCAAATGGCTTGGTTAATCATTCCAATGAGGTGTTATCTCAATTTGATCAAATACTGATATCTTCTATCGATGCAGAGACCGGTATACGTGGTTATGTAATTACGGGCGAAAAAGATTTCCTGAAACCATTTTCATCTTCCAAAACAAGAATAATAGAGCAACTTGCTAAAGTAAAGGAATTGACAAAAGACAATCCAATTCAACAAAAAAATATTGAAGAACTTTCGGAACAAATCAAAGTTCGTTTTGATAATCTAAATAAATGCATTGGTTTTCGTAAAAGCGATTTTAAAAAAGCGCAAGAATTTATTGCGTCTGGCGAGGGGAAACAGTTGCAAGATGAAATAAGAAAAACAATTGCTAAAGCAGAGGAAACAGAGCGTACTTTACTTAATGAAAGAATGAAAACCAGCGAATATGATGCCGGCAAGTTTAATCTTGTTTTTGCTTTTTTATTGTTAATCATTATTCTAATTCTTCTCATTGTTTACACTATAGTCGTTGGAAATTTAAAAGCACTTAAAAGCTCCGAATCAGAAACTGCCAATAAAAATTGGTTGCTTACCGGTAACTCAGAACTCAACGAAAAATTAATAGGAAATCAAAGTATTGTGCAATTAGCAAACAATACGATTAGTTTTTTATGTAATTATCTGAACGCTAATATAGGAGCTGTTTATCTATTTAATGAAAAAGAAAATACGCTGATTCTAAATGGGAAATTTGCTTTTTCATCTTCAAAAGAAGGTAAGGAAATATTTAAATTAAATGAGGGATTAATTGGTCAGGCCGCCTGGGAACAGAAACAAATTGCTATAACAGAAGTATCCGAAGATCAAATACGCATCATATCAACCGTGCTGGATGCTAAACCTAAAAATTTACTTATTACCCCTTTTCTGCTTGACGGAAAAACGATAGGAGTAATCGAAATAGGCAAGCTTAGCGATTTTAACGAAACAGAAAAGGAATTTGTTAATGTCTCTATGAATAGTATTGCCATAAGTGTCAATACGGTACAACAAGCTGAAGAAAAGGAAAAAAGAGTTGCAGAGCTAGGAATTGCCAACAAGGAGCTTGCCTATCAAAATGATGAGAAAGAAAAAAGAGCTGCCGAATTAGGAATTGCCAACGAAGAACTCGCCTATCAAAATGATGAGAAAGAAAAAAGAGCTGCCGAATTGGGAATTGCCAACAAAGAACTCGCCTATCAAAATGATGAGAAAGAAAAAAGAGCTGCCGAATTGGGAATTGCCAACAAAGAACTCGCCTATCAAAATGATGAGAAAGAAAAAAGAGCTGCCGAATTAGGAATTGCAAACAAAGAACTCGCCTTTCAAAATGATGAAAAAGAAAAAAGAGCTGCCGAATTAGGAATTGCAAACAAGGAACTCGCGTACCAAAATGATGAAAAAGAAAAAAGAGCTGCCGAATTAGGAATTGCAAACAAGGAACTCGCGTATCAAAATGATGAAAAAGAAAAAAGAGCTGCCGAATTAGGAATTGCAAACAAGGAACTCGCGTATCAAAATGATGAAAAAGAAAAAAGGGCTGCCGAATTAGGAATTGCAAACAAGGAACTCGCGTATCAAAATGATGAAAAAGAAAAAAGGGCAGTAGAGTTGAGTTTTGCAAATAAAGAGCTTTCGATTCAAGCAGAAGAACTTCAAATGCAGCAGGAAGAACTCAGACAACTGAATGAAGAACTGGAACAGCAAGCGCAAAATCTAAAACAACAACAAGAGGAATTGCAAATGACCAATGAAGAATTGGAAGAGCAGACCCAGTCATTGGAAGAGAAAAATAAAGAAGTCGAAGCTTCAAAAAACAGTATAGAATTAAAAACAAAACAACTGGAGATAAGCAGCAAGTATAAATCTGAATTCCTGGCAAATATGTCACATGAATTGAGAACCCCGCTTAATAGCTTGCTGATACTGTCAAAAGATCTATCAGAAAACAGAAAGAAAAATCTGGACGAAGTACAGGTTGAAAGTGCGGAAATAATTTATAAAAGTGGACATGACTTACTGGTCTTAATAAACGAGGTACTGGACCTCTCTAAAATTGAAGCAGGTAAAATGTCTATTAACATTGAAAAAGTATCCTTAAAAAATTTCACCGATGATTTAATTCGTGATTTTAGACATCAGGCAGAACAGAAAGGATTAAAACTAGTTTGCAAATTGAATACTGATTTACCCGAATATATACATACTGATTCACAACGATTGAATCAGATATTAAAAAATCTTATATCCAACGCTATAAAATTCACCGAAAAAGGAAGTGTAACTTTATCTATTAAACCAAATACGGCAACTACATTGAACATTTCCATTATCGATACTGGCATTGGAATATCGGAAGACAAACAAACTGCTATTTTTGAAGCTTTTCAGCAAGCCGAAGGTGGTACTTCAAGAAAATATGGAGGAACGGGTCTAGGACTTTCTATTTCTCGAGAACTTGCAAAATTATTAGAAGCAGAAATTCAATTGAAAAGCAAACTTAACCATGGATCTACTTTTTCTCTAATTATTCCTCTGCAAATTCACCCTCAAGAAGAGACATTCAACCCCATTCCAGTGCAACCTGTTTCCTATACACTAAAAGTTACAAAGGAATCAACGTATCTTAATTATGACACTATAAAAGATGATAGAGATACGATAAGTAAGGATGATAAAGTGGTACTGATTATCGAGGATGATCGAAATTTTGCCGCTATACTTTCAAAACAAGCACACAAAAAAGGATTCAAATGCTTGTCGGCAGCAACAGGAGAAGATGGACTATTACTTACTTCAAAATACAAACCTAACGCCATTATTCTAGATATGGGTCTACCTGGCATCAAAGGGCGGCAAGTATTACACGAACTAAAAGCAAATCCATCCATAAGACATATACCAGTACATATTATATCAGCAAATGACCGCACACTAGAACCAATTAGAGAAGGTGCTGTGGAGTATTTGATGAAACCAATCGCTAAAAATGAACTGGAAGAAGCTTTCAACCGAATTGAGAATTTTGTAAACAGAAAAATTAAAAACCTGCTGATAATTGAAGACAATGAAAACTCCAGAAAAGCAGTGAGAATACTTATTGGTAATGGCGATGTAAAATGTTTTGAAGCAGGAAGCGGTAAAGAAGCTTTGGAGCTATATGAACAAAATAACATCGATTGCATCATTTTGGACATTGGTTTACCAGACATAAGTGGCTTTGAGCTCATCCATAAATTGGAAGAGATCAAAGGACATAACATGCCTCCTATTATTATTTACACCGGAAAAGAACTAACAAAAGAAGAAAACAATCTGCTTCAAAAATATGCAGAAAGCATTATTATTAAAGGAATAAAATCAGAAGAAAGATTACTGGACGAAACCGCGCTATTTCTGCATCGTACAATTAGTAATTTACCAAAATCGAAACAAATAATCATAAATAATTTGTACGATAAAGAGGCTATATTTCATTCTAAAAAAATACTTTTAGTGGATGATGATATGCGAAATGTTTTTGCATTATCCAAAATACTTCAAGAACGCGGGATGGACGTTATAAAAGCCGAAAATGGGAAAACCGCATTAGATATGCTGGAAAAAAATCCTGATATTGATTTAGTTCTAATGGATATAATGATGCCCGAAATGGACGGTTATGAAGCCATGAAAAGAATACGTGCTCAGATAAAATTCAGGAGTTTACCGGTTATTGCCCTCACCGCAAAAGCTATGAAAGATGATAAACAAAAATGTATAGACGCTGGTGCAAACGATTACATTACTAAGCCAATTGATGTAGAACGTTTGTTATCATTGATGCGCGTATGGTTAAGCAAATAATGGAATGCCATGATAAAGTTGGCAACTCCCCTATGCCTTAAGTTAAACTTTTATTTTACAATTGAAAATGAAAATAAATCGCCCTGTTAAAATTTTATTAGTAGACGATCTACCTGAAAATTTGTTTGCCTTAGAAGTAATTCTCTCTACTGAGGATTATTTATGCATAAAAGCAACTTCCGGTAATGATGCCTTAAAAATTCTTCTCCACGAACAAGATTTTGCCATCATATTAATAGATGTTCAAATGCCGTTGATGGACGGATTTGAAACTGTAGAACTAATTCGCCAAATCGAAACACTCAAACATGTACCGATTATTTTTTTAACGGCAAGCATGGACAATACGGTCCAAATTTTCAAAGGCTATCAAGCAGGTGCCGTTGATTATATGATTAAACCGCTTTCACCTGAAATATTAAAGGCAAAAGTGGCGGTTTTTGTAGATTTATATAAGAAAAATCAGGAACTATTAGTTCAAGCTGAGCAACTTAAAAAATTAAATACTGATTTAACTGTACAAAAATTATTATCTGAATATTCACTT
Organism: Flavobacterium zhoui; assembly: GCF_042787235.1. Lineage (NCBI taxonomy): Bacteria > Pseudomonadati > Bacteroidota > Flavobacteriia > Flavobacteriales > Flavobacteriaceae > Flavobacterium > Flavobacterium zhoui. The sequence continues at coordinate 2,772 of NZ_JBHZPY010000016.1, read as the reverse complement.
AGTCTTATTGAAGCAAGTCATGATCCTTTGTTTGCTATTAGTCCTGAAGGAAAAATAACCGATATGAATAATGCATCAGTACAAGTAACAGGAATAGAAAGGGAGAAATTGATTGGAACCGATTTTTTTAATTATTTCACTGAGCCTCAGAAGGCACGAGAAGTGTATCAAAAAGTTTTCGAAAAAGGATTTGTTGCTGACTCTCCACTTATTCTTCGCCATAAAAATGGCAATCTGACAGACGTATTATTTAACGGATCAGTGTACAAAGATGAGAAAGGAAATGTGCTTGGAGTAGTAATTGTTGCCAGGGATGTTACAGATCAAAAAAGGATTGAAACCGAGCTGATTGAAGCTAAAGTATTTGCGGAGTTGGCCACCTTAATTGCCGAAGAAGCAAAAAGTAAAGCAGAAGACGCAATGAAAGCAAAACAGCAATTTTTGTCTAATATGAGTCACGAAATCCGTACGCCTATGAATGCGATTATCGGGTTTACAAAAGTGTTGATTAAAACCCACTTGACGGATAAACAGAATGAATATTTTAATGCTATTAAAGTCTCGGGTGATGCCTTAATAGTACTAATTGACGACATACTTGATTTGGCAAAAGTAGATTCAGGAAAAATGACCTTTGAGCAAACTCCTTTCAAAATAGCGACATCACTATCGGCCATGCTTCATTTGTTTGAAACAAAAATTCAGGAAAAAAACCTGCAATTATTCAAAAATTACGACAGTAAAATTCCTGAGGTTTTGGTTGGAGATCCAGTTCGTTTGCATCAAATTATTTTAAATTTAGTCAGTAATGCTTTAAAATTTACCACAAAAGGAGAGATTACAGTTAATGTTGACTTGGTACATGAAGATAATGAAACAGTCATTATCCGATTTGCAGTTACAGATACGGGAATAGGTATTGCTGCAGAAAAGATACCCACAGTTTTTGAAAATTTTCAACAGGCTACCAATGGAACCTCAAGATTGTATGGAGGAACTGGTTTAGGATTAGCCATAGTAAAACAATTAGTAGAAACACAAGGAGGCAACATACAAGTAGAAAGCAAAATTGACCAAGGTTCAACATTCAGTTTCACACTTCCTTTCCGAAAAACAAAAGCGAAAGCAAAATCACAAACAATTGCAACACAATTAAATTCGGAAATTAAAAATATAAAAGTATTGGTAGTGGAAGATATTGCACTTAACCAGTTACTGATGAAAACCCTACTGGATGATTTTGGATTTGAACGAGATATTGCCGAAAACGGAAAAATAGCCATCGAATTGTTTCAGAAGAATTCGTATGATATAATTTTGATGGATTTGCAAATGCCAGTAATGAATGGATTTGAAGCCACGGATTATATCCGTAATACCCTGAAATCTAAAATTCCCATCATTGCATTGACTGCCGATGTTACAACAATTGATCTAGCTAAATGCAAAGCAGTCGGGATGGACGATTATATTTCGAAGCCAGTTGACGAAAAGATATTATACAGTAAGATCGTGGGCTTAGTAAAAAAACCGAATCTCGAAAAAACCGAAAAGTTGATTGAGATTGAAAATAGTCGATGTAAACAAACAAAATGTGTTGATTTGACGTATTTGAACAACCGTACCAAGTCAAATCCTGCATTAATGATGGAAATGATAACGTTATATTTGACTCATACGCCTCCTCTAATTACTACCTTAAAACAGAGTTTAGAAGCCAAAAACTGGACTTTATTAGCAGCTGCGGCACATAAAATGATTCCTTCTTTTGCGATAATGGGTATCAGTGCAAATTTTGAAAGTATGGCAAAAAAAATTCAGGAGCTTGCTGATAAAGAAGAAAGCACAACTGAATTAATCGATTTAATTAGTCAACTTGAAGCTATTTGTACTCAGGCTTGTGAAGAATTAGAAGAAGAATTTGCCATCATAAAAAGTAAATAAAGATATTTTAACTAAATTATGAAAGATTATCAGAACACTTTAAAAATGATTTTTGAAAAAATTGCAAAAGGGTTAAAATTAACATATTGTTTTCCTTGTTTAAAAATTCAAGATATCCAACAATTGGATAAAAGATACTAATAATAAAAAAATATTTTAAAAACAGTGCATAATGGCATATATTCCTAAATCTGATAAATCAGTAGCTAATAAAGAGATTGAAAAATAATCCTTTACGGTGGATCCTATTGGTGCATCAGCCGGAGGACTAGAGGGTTTTAGTCTTTTACTAAAAAAATTACCCGCTAATACTAGTATGGCATATATCGACGTTCAACACCTAAGTCTAGACTATAAAAGTCTGAGATGTTAACAATCTATTTAAACCAAACTCCTTCTTTAATTGGCGCATTAAAAAAAGGTTTAGCAGAAAAAAATTGGCAAACAATAGCCACTTCTACACATAAAATGACACCCTCTTTTTCAATAATGGGAATCGATATCTTATGTGAAAATATGGCTGAAAAAAATTCAGGAGTTTGCAGAAAAAAAAGAATATACTTCTGAATTAATTGACTTATTTTCTCAACTTGAGCGAATTTGTATTCAGGCTTGTAAAGAAATACAAGCAGAACTTGACGCCATGAAAAACGATTAATTTTAACTACAAAATTTAGAACTGCGCGAAACCGCTTTATAATTTAATATAAATTAACCCGTTGGGTGTAATTAAATGATTTGATTTTTGATATTATTTATTGGTCTATCAAAGATAAATTTATTGATATATTGAACCAATGTTAATGCTGTTATTTTTGCTAAAATTCT